>JAITEW010000341.1 GCA_031281855.1 Treponema sp. | reverse complement strand
AACCCCTTTTGCATCAAAGCGGATACATGCCGGGCCTGGATCATCTGGTGCACCCGGAAATCAGCTTCGATAATTTCAGCTATTTTGTAGAACAGATTAAAATCAGGCTGGGGATTAAGAACCCATAACGCTTTACCGGAACAGGCGGCGTTTACCGCTGCGGCGTATCCGGCTTGCCGGCGCTCGCAAGAAGCGCGGCGATATTGACCGCGCTCTCCCAGGGACGGCAGGGGGTTCCCTGGGGGACGCCGTCTTTATAGTACTCTACCCAGGCCCCTGCGGAGTCCCGTATGCCGAGACAGGCCTGCCGTAAGCTTTGCAGGCTTTCGCTGTCGTCAGGAAGTATTTGGGACGCCGCATAGAGGGTAAGGCCGTAGTCGTAACCGACGGTTATACCTCCCTCTGGTTTGGACGGGAGCTTCCCGGACTCCTTCCAGGAGCGGATGATGTTTTTAACCATTCCTTCCAGTAAGGCTTTGGGAACCAGGTCCGAATGAACCCACAAGGGCATAAAGGCTGTAGAGAGCAGGTTGTAACGCTGCGGGTGAACTTTTTCAAGATCCTTTCCCTTCTCCAGGCAGTCAAGGCAGACGTACCTGCCATTAGGGCTGCGATAGGAAACGCCGAAGCCGTGGCCGCATTCCATAACGCCCCAGCGGCGTTTTGGCGCCGTATGTTCATCGTAGAGCCCTGGTTTATTGCAGTAGAGAACGTTTCCTTCTATAAAATTGGAAGCGAAGGATCCAGCGATTTCTTTCATCGCCGCTTCCTGTTCCTTGAGAAAAGGCCCGTCCTCAAGCCCCAGGTCCCGGGCCGCGGGCAGGTACAATTCCAGGGCCCGGTGGTAGAGAAGGGTAGCCTCCATGGAACCGTCCTGGATATTGGCCCTGGGCAGTATGCCCCCGGCGATGTACGTTTCGTCCCCCGAGAACGGGAGCATGCCTTTTACCAGGCGCTCCTTCTGCTGGCTTAAAGCCCAGCGGATCAGGGGGGCCAGTTTCTTCAGAAACGCTGCGTCCCTGGTAAAGCCGTAATACTCCATCCCCATGAGTACGAGGTACCCGGTATTTTCGGCAAAATCATGTTCATGGACATGGAAAGCGCAGGTCCCCATGCCCTGGGCAGTGGAAATTTTTCCGTAGAGCCTGTGGACGCCGGCGTAATACCGCAGCAGCTTTTGCGCTTCTTCAAGGCAGCCCAGGGCCATAAGACCCCGGAAACAGCCGTAGTTGTCCCGCACATACGCGAGGTGGTAATTGCAGCCCGCAAGGATGCCGCCTGAATCGTCCTGCTGGGTTTTGAGGAGGACGGCGATATTATCGGCAGCATCGGAAATCCCATGATCCTGAAGAGGGTACATCTTTCTAAAATTCGCCGTTCTGGCAAAGGTAAAGTCCCTCCAGCACTCCAGGGTTTTCTCGCAGAGCAAGGCGGAACCGGCGGCTGAAAGTTCCCCGAAGATCTTCCATGCCGAATCTTCGTCTTTTGCGCAGATAATAAGGATATCCCCCCGGCTGAGGGTGAACGCCGCTTCATCGGTATTCGAGAAACGCTCTTCGGCATCGCCTGACAGGGCGGCTATTACGAAGAGCCTGTCCGTAATAGGGTAGCCTTCGCCGGGCCTTCCTTCGCTGCCCCTTAGGGTGGTGTAGAAAAAAGTCCCTGCCGGGACGGAACCGCACCAGGCCTTTGAGAATCCCTTTCCGGCAAGCAGCCGCTCGGGTGCCCTGGAGAGGGACCTGACATTAAGGCGGCGTATGCGCCATGCTATGGGTTTCTCAGCCTTGACGCTGCGTATAAAGGCCGGCGCTCCAGGAGGGGCGAAGTCAAGCCAGGAACCGCGGCCTTCAAGGGAATAGTCCCACACCGCTGAACCGGGTATACGCCGCTTTTCGGTTTTCCCTTCCTCGTCGCACAGGAGCTGGAGAAGAGACGGGGTAGAGTAATAAGGCCCCATAATATCGAAAACATCTGCGCCTCTTACATACGCGCAGAGCTTTCCGTTACCGATACTGTGAACGCCGGCCGCAGCTTCTTTCATGCTTATAAATCCTCCAGAGGTTCGTCCCGGTCCATTAAATCCGGCAGGGTGTAGACCAGTGTCCCGCTTTTGCGGACCCGGAGTTCGGCGAAGCCCTTGGACACGAGGTTATCAAGGTATTTCTTGGCCTCTTCGATAGGAAGGTCCCCCGCGAGGGCGACCTCGCTGACCGTAAGGACGCCTTTGTTTTCTTTGGCCAGCTTGAGGATGATCCGCTCCAGACTTTCTTTGTCCCTGGATTTTTCGTTAACCACCCTGGCTTCCCCGTCATGTACATAACGCCAGTCAGGCCCCCTGGCCTGTCGTCCACGGGGCGCGGTGAAGATGGCGTTCCGTATATTGGCTTCCTGTACCTGGTTGGAGAGGGTAAAGAAATCGTAAACAGAGCCGATCATGCCAAGACCGCCGGTAAACATCCAGAGGAGTCCTGTGGGGATTTTTCCCAGGTAAAAACGGTGAAACCCCAACGCGCCGAAGCCCGAAAGAAACCATAAAAGGTATGCGATTCCGACACTGTACATAGCAGCCTCCCTAGTCAGCGCTGTTTTGCTTTTACGCCTGATCAGGCGGTCCCCATAAAGGCAACCTGGTACAAGATAGCGGAAATTTTCATTTTTTCCAAGTACCCGCGTCAGGGCTGTCAGAGGCTGTCGGAGATGAGCCTGCCGCTTTCTTTGTCAAGCCTGATTCTTACTTTTTTGAGCGGTTCGGTTACAAAGAGGGCTACCTGGCAGATTTCTATGAGTGTTCCGGGTGCGATTTCTCCTGAAACTTCCACTACGGCGTTGTCGTCTGTGTGGAGTCTGCCCATAATATCAGCTACCGCCGCAGAGGCTTTCCGTTGTTCGTCTTCCAGCCTTCGGAGCAGGCTTTCCATCCTGGCCCGCTTTTCCCCCTCTGCGCCGGGGTCCTGTAAAAGCAGCCTGAGCCTTTCCAGCTTGGCCGCCAGGATGCGCAGTATATTGTTGTTTTTTTCTTTTTCCTGCTGAAGGGTAAAATCAATCCCGCAGTGGATACGGCTGGCTTTGCCGGATCTTTTCCCCAGCCACCCGGCCCGTATGCCGTGGACCGCGTAGATCTCTCCTCCTACAATGCGGCCCTTGTCGCCCATCTCGATCCGTTCAAGGGTAAAAACATTGGAATTGATGATCTCAGTGTCTACGGTAATATTCTTCCTGCACGCCACCCGGCAGTTTTCAATGAACTTGGTATTCAGGCCGCCGCCGACTTTTACCAGCGCCCGCCCGCGGCCTATTATGCCTCCTGCAACATTGAGGTCTCCTTTGGCAACAGCATCGGTAACGTCAAAGGTCTGCTTAATAGTGATCGATCCGCCTGAGTAAATCTTAAAACCGTCGGACACAGGGCCTTCGATGACCACGTCCCCCGGGAAGATGATGTTCCCGGTCTTGTACCCCACAGGCCCCTTGATGGTGAGGGATTCCCTGACGCTGACTACCTTTTTCTCCTCAACCATCTGGCCGTTGATATTGGAAAGGAGGAACCGCCCTTCCATGCGGGTATTTTCACCGCCCTTTACCCCTTCGGGACGGATTACCCCATGGGGCAGGGTCCCGCCGTGGACATTCTTGCCGTCCTTGCCGGGCTTGTGGGATTTCTGTTTCGCCAGAGCCTGGTCTTTTTTCACGATGATAAAGGGGGAAACGGTCCGGTAATCCACCCGCGCGTTTTTGTCCGGTATCCCTGAGTTGGCAGTTTGTCCCGGTTCAATTGACAGGTTGTTTTGTCCCAAGAGGGGATTTATCTGTATATATTCAAGAACCTCGTTGACCGGCGCGTCTCCCCGGGCCAGGAGCACTTTCCGCATAATGCGCCGTTCTTTGTTGCACGTGAGTGCGGCGTTGATTATTTCTTCCCTGCGTATGCCGTAGACGATATTGAGTTTTTTCAAAAGTGAGTCAATATACGCAGAGTTAAGCTGGGACCCCTGGCCCATAGACGGGTAGAAATCCCCCCAGGCTTCCAGGTCGTTTTCCATGAACGCCACGTCGATGTATGCGTCATTTCTGTTTTCCGGGACCAGGGTTGAACGGTTTTGGGTGTTATCCGTTTCTTTTTTTTCCGCTTCCATTTTTTCCGATATACTCTCTCTTTCTGTATCGGTAAAAACCGGCGTCAGGACCTAAAAAACAGATCCATTATATTATTATACTATATTCCTGTCGTTTTTTTCAAAAACTATTGATAATTTCCGTGGATTACTGTATGTTTATGCAAGGTTAAGGAATAATTATTCGTGAAAGAGCGGCTGGCCCGCCTCAAAGCGGTTCGAAAACTGATAAAAACCTATCGTATAGAGTCCCAGGAGACTCTTTTGGGCTATTTGCAGAAAGAAGGTTTCGCGGTTACCCAGGCCACCCTTTCACGGGATCTTAAACTCCTTAAAGTGGGGAAAATCTCTGACGGCCGCACCGGATATGTCTACTCCCTCCCTGGGGATGACGAGAGGCAGGAAACCGAACGCACGTATATCCACGATTTTCTCAGAGGCTATATTTCCATCGAATGGTCCGGTAATATCGTGGTGATCAAAACCTATTCGGGACATTCCGATTCCGTGGCCCTTGCTGTGGACAACCTGGGCCTTGACGATGTCCTGGGCACTATAGCGGGCAGGGACAACACTGTCTTTGTCTGCCTCAGGGAAGGCGTCACAGGGGAAGACTTTACGGCCCGCATGAAGGAGAGTATCCCGGAACTTGAAGACTGATCGCCTTGCGGCCTGTTTTCGGGTATACTATAAATGTGGTGATTTCTGATAAACTGTTTGGGGGTAACATGCGCTATATTGATCTGGATAAAACTGCGGCGTACCAAAAGCTGCTCGCTCTTGCGCCTGAAGGGAAAATGTTTGATTTTGCCGGGAAGCTTACTGCGGGCAGGGTAAAAGGCAGCTCCGTTCCCATGGCGGCAGGGCTGGTTTACAACTGGGCCGCTAAAGCTGCGGACGACAGGGTCCTTCAAGCCCTTGCTGCGCTTGCTGAAGAGCAGGAACTCATTGCCAAATACAGGGCTCTTCTGGAAGGGGAGATTATCAATACCGGTGAAAAGCGGAAGGTCCTCCACCATCTTCTCAGGTCAAAGGACGGCAAAGCCCTTACCGGCAAGGCGGTCGTTCATGAAGGGAAGGATCTTGGCGAATTTTACCTGAAAGAGCTGGAACGTTTTACCGTTTTTGCGGAAAAGGTCCGTTCCGGGGAGCTCAGGCCCGCCCCGGGTAAACGCTATACCGCTGCCGTTCAAATCGGGATTGGCGGTTCCGATCTGGGCCCCAGGGCCCTGGCGCTGGCTCTGGAAAACTGGGCTGCTGCGGAAGGGAAAGTACGCCTTAGAGCCGGGTTTATTTCCAATGTTGATCCTGACGATGCTTCAGCAACGGCGTCAAGCCTGTCCCTGGAAGAAACCCTTTTTATCCTGGTTTCAAAAAGCGGCGTTACCCAGGAAACTCTGGCTAACGAATTGTTTATCAAATCAAAACTCCAGAAAGCCGGGCTGGACCCGGCGAAACATATAGTGGCGGTTACGAGCGAGGCCAGCCCTCTGGCCCATAATCCGGGCTACCTTGATTCGTTTTACATTGATGATTTTATCGGAGGCCGCTATTCTTCTTCTTCCGGTGTCGGCGGGGTCATCCTGTCCATAGCCTTTGGCAGCCAGGTTTTCAGGGATTTCCTTTCAGGCGCCGCTGAGGCGGACAAGCTGGCCCTGGAGCCTGATATACGGAAAAACGCCGCGCTCCTTGA
>JAITEW010000162.1 GCA_031281855.1 Treponema sp. | reverse complement strand
AAAAGCCGACCAAACATCCTTTTTTCCCGAAAGTTAAGGGTGTTTTCCCAAAAGCTGAAGTTTTGAGAAAGTTTCAGTTACAAAGACGAATATTTCGTCATGTTTTTATTAGATTGTTGCATTATCGATTTTGAATTTGGAATTACTGCAATATTTCCATTACGGCTGTTAAAAATCAGCGAAAATGCGCCCTACTGCGTTCAGTAGAAATGAGCCATTTACCTAAAAATCAGTAGAAATGAGCCCTCATAAATCTCAGGAAAAAAGCCATGATACTGCATGGCACAACTACACGGAAAAGGGCAGGAAAAGCTCCGGGGGAAAATCATGGAAATGGTTAAGCGGGAGCTTAAGACATTGAAAGCAGCGTCACGAGAGCTTGGTATCAGTTACAGCCAGGCAAAACGGATTTACCAGCGTTATCTTACCGGCGGGGACGAAGCGCTTGTACATGGCAACCGGGGCAGACCGTCCAATAACAAGACCGATGAAGGAATCGTGAAAAAAGCGGTAGAACTATACCGGGAGAAATATGACGATTTTGGCCCGACCCTGGCGCGGGAGACGCTTTCCGAGCGGGACGGGCTTGAAATCAGTATCAGCACCTTGCGGCGGGCATTGGTATCCGCCGGGTTATGGAAACAGAAAAGGAACGGCAGTGAGTACCGGAGCCGGAGGACACCCCGGGCGCGTTTTGGGGAACTGGTCCAGTTTGACGGCAGCCATCATGAGTGGTTTGCGGGGGGGGGGAGGTTCTGTTGCCTTATGACGATGATCGACGATGCCACAAAAATACGGCTGTCCTTGTTTTTCACCGAAGAAACCATGTTTGGGGCAATGGCGCTCTTAAAAATGTGGATAGAACGGCACGGAATACCCGAATCGCTGTATTGTGACAAGAAAAACGCCTTTGTCCTTACCCGGGAACCGACCGAGGCGGAGGTTTTAGCGGGTATTCTTAAGCCCAAAAGCCATTTTGGCAGGGCGTGCGGCAAGCTGGGGATCGAAGTAATCGCCGCGAACAGCCCCCAGGCAAAAGGGCGGGTGGAAAGGAACCACGGTGTTGACCAGGACAGGCTTGTTAAGGCTCTGCGCCTTGAAGGTATCTCAACCATTGAGCAAGCCAACCCGTTCTTATTGGAAACGTATCTGCCAAAGATGAATGAGAAGTTCAGCCGCCCTGCCAAAAACAGCGACGATGCTCATGTAAATCCTGGCAAGGTTAAACTGGACGATATTCTCTGCATGGAATTCGACCGGCGTATAAGTAAAGACTACATCATTCGTTTTCAAACACGCCTGTTTCAAGTCTTGGAAACAAACAAGCCATTGCCTCGTACCGAAGATAAAGTACTTGTTCGTATACAATTAGACCATTCTGTCCATATCCTCTGGAAAGATAAACCTCTGTTGGTTAAAGAAATCCCCACTATGTTTGATGTATAGTTCGATTGCTACCCTGTAAAATATACGTTTGAGTGGCTCATTTCTACTGAACGCAGGGTAGCATTTCTACTGAACGGAAACAGGGCTCATTTCTACTGAACGGCGACACCCTGTTTTTGTATCCTTGACCCCCCAAAAGCCGGCGGGTACAATGGGCCAATGTACGACTACAAAGAACCCTGGAAGATCCGTATCGCCGCCGTCTTGAATGAGCTGCTGCGGGAAGCGGGAACGGCTGAGACTACCAATACAATCGATGCCTCCCGGATAACCGCCGAGCTCCCCCCCAGGCCGGAGATGGGAGACCTGGGCTTCCCCATGTTCGGTTATGCTAAGCTCCTCCGCAAAGGGCCGCCCCAGATTGCCGCCCTGGTCTGCGAAAAGCTGGCCGCCGCCGGAGGAAGCGGCGTGTTCGGCGCCGAGGGGCCCTATGTGAACGTCAGGCTCGACCGGGGGGAGGTGGTCCCGGCAATCCTGGCGGACATCTTCAATGATTTTGATAACCGGGATAGGAGTACCGGAAAAAATAACGGGAAGAGCGCTCCGGGGCAAACCCTGGCGGGCCGGCGGATCATGGTGGAGTTTTCGAGCCCCAATACCAACAAGCCCCTCCACCTGGGCCACCTCAGGAACGATGTGCTGGGCGAAAGCATCTCCCGCATCCACGCGGCCTGCGGGGCCGAAGTACGCAAGGTCTGCATCATCAACGACCGGGGGATCCACATCTGTAAGTCCATGCTGGCCTACAAGGAGCACGGGGAGGGGAAGACCCCCGAATCGGAGGGGATCAAAAGCGATCACTTTGTGGGGGACTGGTACGTCAAATTCTTTCAAATGAGCAAGGAAGATCCCCGGGCCGAGGAAAGGGCCCGGGAAATGCTCCGCCAGTGGGAAGCCGGGGACGCCGGAACGGTGGAGCTCTGGAAGAAGATGAACGGCTGGACCGTCCGGGGCATGAAAGAAACCTACGAGCGTACCGGCGTCTCTTTTGATCAGTATTACTTTGAAAGCCAGACCTACCTTTTGGGGAAGGACGAAATCCTCAAAGGCCTTGAAAAGGGCGTTTTTTACCGCGAAGCCGACGGCTCGATACAGATTGACCTGGAGACCGAAAAGCTCGGCAAAAAGGTGCTGCTCCGCCAGGACGGCACGTCCATCTATATCACCCAGGACATAGGCACCGCCATCTACCGCCACAAGGACTGGCCCTTCGACAGGCTTGTCTACGTGGTGGGCTCGGAACAGCAGTACCACTTCAAGGTCCTCTTTACCATCCTGGACAAGCTGGGATACCGCTGGGCGAAGGATCTCTACCACCTGTCCTACGGCATGGTGAATCTCCCGGAGGGGAAGATGAAAAGCCGGGAAGGAACCGTGGTGGACGCCGACGATCTCATCGACAGCCTCAGGGAAATGGCCCTGGAAGAAATCAGGAGCAAGGACAGGGAAGAAGCCGTGGGGGACGCCCAGGGGACGGCGGAAAAGATCGCCCTGGGGGCCCTCCACTACTACCTCCTCCAGGTGTCTCCCTCAAAAGACATGCTCTTTGACCCCAAAGAATCCCTCTCCTTTAACGGCAATACCGGCCCCTACCTCCAGTACATGGGGGCGCGGATTTCCTCCCTTCTCAGGAAGGCGCAGGATCAATCGCGGCAGGATCAATTTCAATCTGAAGGAAAAACGGCGGCCTATTCCCTGCTTTCCGGGGACCCGGAATGGGAACTGGTGAAGCTCCTGGGGGCCTACCGCGACGCGGTAAGCGCCGCCGCCTCGGGCATGGACCCCAGCCTCCTGGCGGCCTACCTCTACGACATTTCCAGGGCCTTTAGCCGCTTTTACCACGACTGCCCCATCCTCAATGCCGAAAGCCCCGATCTGGCGGCCGCCCGGCTTGCCCTGTGCCGGGCCATGCTCCTTATTTTGCGGGACGCCCTGGAGCTTGTCTGTATACCTTTTTTGGAGGTTATGTAGAGGCGGGAGGGGACGGGGGTTCCACTCCCGGGCCCCTTGTTTTTATTTGAAAGGGCGGGATAGTATGAATGAAACCGGCGCCGGCCGCTGTTCATAGGAGGACCGCGTGAAAATAGGAAATAAGCTCATTATCATGATCATCGCCCTTACCCTTTCGGGAATCGGCATCCTTTTGGGGACTATTTTGATCAGCGCTCAAAAACAAATTACCGCCCTGACCGCCAGCGAGCTGGAGAATTTGGCGAATAACGAGGCCGGCAATATCAGCCTGTGGATGGAAAAGAATTTCGGCGTCGCCAGATCCCTGGCCCAGTCGATGGAAGCCTATGATCAGATAGAACCGGCCCAGCGGCGTTTCTTTTATAATATGCTGCTCAGGCAAATGCTCGAGGAAAACGCCGATCTTGCCTCGGTCTGGACCGTCTGGGAACCAAACGCCCTGGACGGCCTGGACGCCCGGTATGCGGACACCCC
>JAITEW010000273.1 GCA_031281855.1 Treponema sp. | reverse complement strand
CGGGAACCAAATACCGGGGGGAATTCGAGGAGCGGCTCAAAAAGATCGTGAAGGAAATAACCCAGGCCGGGAACGTAATTTTGTTTATCGATGAAATCCATACCATTATTGGCGCCGGCGGCGCGGAAGGTACCATCGACGCTTCCAACATGCTCAAACCCAGCCTCTCCAAAGGCGAGGTCCAGTGCATAGGGGCTACCACTCTGGCGGAATACCGGAAGCATTTTGAAAAAGACGCGGCCCTGGAACGGCGGTTCCAGTCCATCCTGGTGGAAGAACCGAACCTTGAGGAAACCCTGGAGATCCTTCAGGGCCTTCAGAAACGCTACGAAGAGCACCACCGGGTTACCTATACCCCTGAAGCGACGGAAGCGGCAGTCAGGCTGGCAGGGCGCTATATTACGGGCCGCTGTATGCCGGACAAAGCCATAGACATCCTTGACGAAGCAGGGGCTATGAAAAAACTGGAGCCCCCGCTTTTGCCGCCTGAAATATCGGGGCTTGAAGAAGAGATCCGGAAGCTCGTTGAAGAAAAGGGCGCCATGGTAACGGCGCAGGATTATGAGCAGGCGGCTGAAATCCGGGACAGGGTCCGGAGCCTGAGAAGCCGGCTGGAATCCATACGCCTGGCCTGGGAGCAGAGTTCCAATACCGAAGGGCTCCTGGTTAACGAAGGCGATATACGCAAAGTTGTGGCCGAAATTACCGGCATACCTCTGACCCATCTTGAGGAGCAGGAGTCCAGGCGGCTCCTCAACATCGAGGAAGAGCTTCACCGGGGCGTCGTGGGCCAGGACGAAGCGGTCAGGCGTATCGCCTCAGCCATACGCCGTTCAAGGGTGGGAATCTCCAATCCCTCAAGGCCAATGGGGTCTTTTATTTTCCTCGGCCCCACAGGGGTAGGCAAGACCCTTCTGGCCAAGAGGCTTTCAGAATACCTCTTTGAAACCCCCGAATCCCTGGTACGCATCGACATGTCGGACTACATGGAGCGGCATAACGCGTCGCGTCTTGTCGGCGCCCCTCCGGGCTATATCGGATACGAAGAAGGCGGCGTTTTGACGGAAAAAATCCGCCGGAACCCCTACAGGGTGGTGCTTTTTGACGAAATCGAAAAAGCCCACAAGGATGTGTTTAACCTCCTTCTGCAGGTGCTGGAAGAAGGGGAGCTCAAGGACAACCTGGGCCATACGGTGAGCTTCAGAAACGCGGTGATCATCATGACCAGCAACGCCGGGGTTCGGGAGATCCACAAGGATTCCCGGCTGGGCTTCGGGGCAGGTTCCGGGCTTATGAGTTTTGAAGAAATAGAATCTTCAGCGCTCTCCGAACTCAGGCGGTTTTTCAACCCCGAATTTTTGAACCGCGTAGATGATGTGGTTGTTTTCCATCCCCTGGATATAAAGCAGGTTGAGGCTATTCTGGATATTCAGCTTGACGAGCTTTCCCTGCGGATGGCGGAACAGGGCTATTCTATCGACGTAGCCCCTGGGGCCAGGGAACTGCTTATCGAAAAAGGCTGGGACCCCAAATTCGGCGGACGACCGCTGCGGCGGGCAATACAGAAAGAGCTTGAAGATCCCCTTTCGCTCTACATCCTTGAAGGCTCTTTTTCCAGAGGCGCCTTTTTCAGGGCAGACGCCGAAGACGGAAAGATAACCCTCAGCGCCGAAGTAAGCGCGGCGCTTACGCGGTAGCTATATCACCGTTCCCGGGTAGAGCACCGCGTTTTTGGGGATTACGATGATTCCGTCAATAATATAGTAATTCCCGTAATTGCCGTCGCTGCGGTTTAACTCGTCCACGCCGATGCGGCAGCCTTCGCCGATGCAGGTGTTTTTGTCGATAATGGCCCGTTTGACAATAGTACCTTTCCCTATGCCCACATTGGGAACCCTGGCTTCGGTGTTGGCCTGTTTCTGGGATTCGGATTCATAATAGTCGGCCCCCATACAGACCACCCCGTTGAGGCTTGCGCCGGATTCGATAATGGTCCGGACTCCTACTATGGAATTGGTAATAGAAGCGTTGGTGATAATGCAGCCTTCTGCGGCTATGGACTGGTTCATATTGCTGAAATTCATCTTTGAAGGCGGGAGGCAGCGGGAGTGGGTGTAGATAGGGCTGTCTTCGTCGTAAAAATCGAAACGGGGCTTCAGGGAGGTAAGATCGAGGTTGGCCTCGTAGAAATTGCGTATAGTTCCAATGTCTTCCCAGTAGCCGTTAAAGATGTACGCGTTTACCTTGAGCTTGTTTATGGCCTGGGGGATGACCTCTTTGCCGAAATCCGGGAGATCGTTGCTCAGGCTCTCTTCCATAGTAGGGGCGTTGAAAACGTAGATGCCCATAGACGCCAGGTATTCCTCGCCTCTGCTGTTGTCCTGTTTTAGTTCCACAGGGATTTTATAGTCCACGATGTTTTTTGTAGGCCCCGGTTTTTCAAGAAATTCGGTAATGATATTGTTCTTGTCGGCCTTGAGGATCCCAAGCTGGCTGGCGGCTTCCCTGCTGACCGGGGTGCACGCAATGGTTATCGCAGCGCCGGATTCCTTGTGTTTCCGGAGAAGGTCTTTCAGATTCATACGGTAGAGCTGATCCCCGGAGAGTATAAGATAGTAAGAAGGGTTCTGGGTGCGGAAGTGAACGAAATTTTTCCGCACCGCGTCGGCTGTTCCCTCAAACCAACTGGAATGTTCAAAAGTCTGTTCCGCAGCGAGGATCTCGACAAAGCCGCTGGAAAAGGAGTCAAAGTTATACGTCTGAGCGAGGTGGAGATGGAGAGACGCTGA
>JAITEW010000251.1 GCA_031281855.1 Treponema sp. | reverse complement strand
CCGGGAAAATTAAAGAAGGGGATCTAATCACCGCGGACAGGAACGCTGCCAATGACGGCGAAGCCTTGAGCTTCAAAAAAACCGCCAGGGCTTGAAGCCTTTTGGCACGAATAAATCTTGACTTTTCGCTATTCGAGTCATAAACTAGTACTTATGAACTTAAAGACAGTGTTAACCAAAGAAACTATCAGCCTTCACCTCAAGGGAACCAATAAGGAAGAAATCATCAATGAGCTTCTCGATATCCTTGCGGCGGCTCATAAAATAGAAAACCGGCCGGCGGCTTTTACGGCTATTATGGACCGGGAGCAGAAAATGTCCACAGGCATGAAGCATGGCATCGCCATTCCCCATGGCAAGAGCCCGACTATCCACGACCTCGTAGCCTGCATCGGGGTTTCCGACAACCCTGTGGAATTCGACGCTTTGGATCATGAACCGTGCCGTATTTTTATCATGACCCTTTCACCGGTGGAAAAAACCGGCCCTCATCTCCAGTTTCTGGCGGAAATCAGCCTCCTCTTCAAAAGCGCCGAAAAACGCCAGCAAATTCTCAACGCCGGTTCTGCGGACGAAATACTGAAGGTTCTTTCGGAATAGCCGCCCGGAAGCAGCACGCGAACCTGAGCGGGAGCTTAGTTCCGGATTCTCCTTAATTCCCTATTTTCCTCAACGCTTCGGCAGCGAGATTTTTAACATTGTTGGTCCAGTCCGGGGACTGCTGTACCAAAAGGAGGACCGGACGGGCCTGGGAACGGCCTACAGCCCCGACATTGCCCAACGCAGGGATGATTACCCGGACAAGCTGCTCGTCGTTGACGGTAAGGGTCCCGGCCTGGCGCCGCTGGTGGATAATCCTCAGGTAGCCTGAAAGGAGCCGGGCGGAGTCTTCTGAAGCCAGCGCGGCTAAAGTCTGAATTGCGGCCAGCTTTTCATCCATATCTACCAGTTGGTTGGAGTAGGATTTATCCAACTGGGTATATACCGCCGAATCGGTAGTGCCGTAACGGCGGATCATGGAAAGGGCCGATTTCCGCATCTGGGAAAGCACCTGCCGCTGATGGACATCGTTGGTAGAAGCCTTCCAGCCTTCGGTCAGCGCTGAAACAGCCACTTTGGCCTTGTTTTCGTCAGGGGACTGGGAGCGTTCGCTGGTCCTCAAGGCCAGGTACTTGATATCGTAAACATAACCGGGACTTCCAAGGACCTCCAACAGGGGCTCAGTGGGATCGTCCATGATATTAGGGAGAGAGATGGAAGCCTGGTTCTTGATCCGTTCGGCGTACCATCCGGTAGAAGCGAAGAAAACCGGGAGATAACCCGAAGGGTCCCGGAAATGTTCCAGGCCGATAATAGCCCCATAGGCGATACGTTCAAAACGCTCCCGCATTTCCCGGTCCGACTGGGGCTGGGCGTTTAAGTCCTGGAGAAGCTGAACCACCTGAGGGAGAAGGTCCTTGTTTCCGGTCTGCCCCAGGGCGATAAGGGCGTCGGACTTTATCAGGGGGTTCTGGAAGTATCCCACTATCTGCCAGAGATTCCCCGCAGCGGCGGCGTATTTGGCTTCCCCCAGACGGGCGGTGAGAATACGGGCGATAGATTCCGCAGCATCCCATTCGGCCTGGGTCTTGATATTCGGGCACTCCAGAACCAGCCGGTCCAGAGCCTTGGCGTAGAAATCCTCCGCCCCGGACAGATTACCATCGGAAACAGTTTTTACGTAAACAAGCTGTTCCTCCAGGGTCTTCGCGTTGTCAAACATTTCGGACCAGACAGCCAGCTCATCGGACTGAGCGAAAAGGGCGATCCCGGCAAAAGTCAACAGGACAAAGGTAATTATACGTTTCATAGTTCTTATAGTATGATATAGTGCATTACTATTTTCAAGAGACAGAAGGAGTTTTTCATGCAAGTGAAGGGTCCCTATATTACGGACGATTCAGGAAGGGTTTTGCTGCTCCGGGGCTGCAACCTGGGAGGAAGCTCCAAGCTCCCTGCGAGTCCCGCGGCTGCTGCCGGGCAGGGACCGGGTTCCCTGGAAAATCCGGGGGAAGTTTCCTTTGTAGGCCGTCCCTTTCCCCTTGAGGAAGCTGAGGATCGGTTTGAAGAACTCCGTTCCTGGGGTTTTACGTTCATACGCTTTGTGCTCACCTGGGAAAGCCTGGAACACCAGGGGCCCGGCATTTACGACGAAGCCTACCTGGCTTATCTCCGCAAACTTTTCATTATAGGGGAAAAAAAGGGCCTTTCGTTTTACCTGGACCCCCATCAGGACGTGTGGAGCCGCTGGACCGGGGGCGACGGGGCGCCCGCATGGACTCTGGAAAAAGTGGGCATGGATTTGGAAAAACTGGAAGAAACCGGCGCCGCAGCCCTCTGCCGGGGCGCTCCGTACAAGGGCCCTATGCTCTGGCCTGTAAACTACGGCCGTTACGCGGCGGCCACGCTCTTTACCCTTTTTTTCGCCGGGAACACCTATGCCCCAGGGCTTCAAATCGAAGGGGAAAATATCCAGGATTGGCTCCAGGAACGCTACTTCGCATGCTTCCGCCACTGTTACAGGAGGCTCAAAAACTGCAAAGCTATCGCCGGCTGGGGGGCTATGAACGAACCTCATCCGGGTTATATCGGATGCAGGGACCTTGAAGGGCTGGGGAACTACGTAGTCCCTCTGGGCCCCATGCCCAGCCCTATCCAGGCCATGGCCGCGGCATCGGGACACGCTGTCAGGGTACATTCTTACGTACCGGGGCTCAAAAAACCCCTTAAAACAGGAAGCAAAATCCTGAACCCCCAGGGGGCCTCTCTTTTTAAGGAAGGCTTTAGCTGCCCCTGGAAACAGGCCGGGGTCTGGAGTGACAGCGAAGGGGAAATAAAAATCCTTAAAAAGGACCACTTCGCTTTGTACAAAGGACGGCAGGCCCATTTTACCGAAGACTTCCTCAAGCCCTTTATCGTCCGCTTTATCGAAAGAATGAAGGAAGCGGACAAACCCTGTATCTTTTTTATCGAAGGGGAAACCAGGGAACATCCCTCGTGGTCAAAAGCCGGCGGCGAAAGCGTGGTGAACGCCTTCCATCAGTACGACGGCCCTGCGCTCTTTTTGAAATCCTTCAAGCCCTGGTTCACGATTGACGAACAATCAGGCGCCTTCGTCCTGGGCCGCAGGAAAGGAACCGCCCTCTACGCCAAAAAGCTCCGGGCCGCCAGGGACTGGACCCGGGACAGGATGGGTAACATTCCCTGTATGCTGGGGGAATTCGGCATCCCTTTCGACATGAACAAAAAAAAGGCGTTCAGGACCGGGGATTACAGCGTCCAGGAAGAAGCCCTTTCGCGCTATTACGACGGGATTGACGAAAACCTGCTCCATTCAACTATCTGGAACTACACTGCGGACAATACCAACGACGAAGGGGACCATTGGAACGGCGAGGATCTTTCGATAGTCTCAGGCGGCAAGCCCCGGGCCCCTGGGGGCTGGCTCAGGCCCTACCCTATGGCTACCGCCGGCCTCCCTCTTGCGGTAAGCTGGGATCGCGGAAGCCGCCTGTTCCGTTTCAAATTCAGGGCCGATCCGGCCATAGGGGCTTTAACGGAAATCTATGCGGCGCCGGAACATTTCGGACCTGCCGCTGCTATCAGCGTCAGGACCTGGGGCGGGAATTCAAACCCTGAAGAAGCCCCAAGGCTCAGGGCCGAATACAAACCTGAAGAACAGCGGATTTTTATCAGCAATGAAGGGTATGAAGGGGAAGCCGAAATCACCGTTTGCCCAAAGGGGCCAGAAGGTTCAGCCTGATGCCTGCTGTTTTCTCAGGCTCACTGTTTTCAGCTTCCACAATGGCGCTGATACTCTCTGCAAGGAAGAGTTCCTCGATTTTCCGCTGCCGCCTGAGTATACGGGAAATATAGTCCAGCGTGTTTTTAGGGGTCCCCCCTGAACGGACCCGCCCGGTTCCGGCGTTGTACATCGCAAGACCCGCTACTTCGGTCCCCGCGTTGTCCAGGCACCAGCGCAGGTGGGAAAGCCCGTACCATGCGTTGATGCTGGGGTTAAAAAAATCCTGTTCCGCCAAACCCGGAAACGAAGCGTTGTTCAACTGAAAAAGCCCCCGGTCTACGGTCAGGTTCCGGTTCCTCCGGTTTACCGCCTTTGAATCGTAGCGGCTTTCTTCCCAGCAAAGGGCAAAAGCCAGTGCCGGGGCTATGTCGAAGGAGTCCGCATTGGCCAGCACTACTGCCGAAAGTTCCCGGGACCCTGTAAGGTTTCTAAAAAAATCCACAACCCTGTCGCGTGAAGCCGCGTCCCTGTAAGCTTCCAATATGGGGTCTGTCTTTTCCGCTTCTCCAAGAACCATGATGGGAACCGCCTGATCAGAAGCCGTAACTCCATCCCCAGGCTCCCCTGCCCCGGCGCTTTCATCCCCCGGCTTTCCGGGCACGGCTATTTTTTCAGGACCGGCTCCGGTACAGGAAAATTCCAGCAAACAAATGACACCGCCTATCAACAAACCGCAAGAAATACCTAAAAAATCCTTTATCCGCACTATGCTCTCTCTAGCTGAGTTTTTCTGTTGCTACTATAGCGGTTTTTCCTCAATCAACCAAGGGCCAACCAAGCCCGTAAGCCTGCCAGCCGGACTCAGCCGGCGGATTGCTTTACAGAAAAAATGGCGGTTCCTCTGTACTTTAGAGTTCCAGGTCTGCGCCCCTGGCCGGGATTATCCCTATCCAGGGGGCAGATTTCAAACATATCAGCCTCCGATGGGGAAGGTAGCAACTGCGCCGCTGTAGTTGAAGACCAGGGAGAAAACGAGATGCTTGTATGGGTCGTAGTGATATTGCTTGCTGGTCGCGATTTTATCGGGAAAACCGATAGTGGTCCTGATAACCATTCCGAACCCGTGGGTTCTTCCGGTCCTGCCGCTCAGATCAAAACCCAGGTCAAAATACCCGCTCATAAAACGGAGGCGGTCAAACGAGCTGTCGGTTTGTTTTGTTTTTGGAACATTACTGCCTCCTCCTTTTGATATCTCGGTTTCTGACGACTCCTTAAAGGGTATGTAATACATCAATCCCCCTCCGACTACAAAGGCCAGGGCGTTGAGCCTGATGCCGCCGTCAAACGTGACAGAGCCTTCTTCCATTCGGTTATTACCGGAGCGGGTTCTACAAGCGTTTTTTATGGGCTTTTTCCCCGCTCCCGGAGTATTGGTGTGTAATTCGGGTC
>JAITEW010000219.1 GCA_031281855.1 Treponema sp. | reverse complement strand
GTCCGGATCATAGACTTGCCGGGGGTATACTCCCTTTCGCCCTACTCTCTGGAAGAGGTGATCACCAGGAATTACCTTTTAGAGGAAAAGCCTGCGGTGATCCTCAACGTCATAGACGGAACCAATCTGGAACGGAACCTCTTCCTGACCACTCAGCTTCTGGAACTGGGCATTCCGGTGGTCGCGGCAGTCAACATGATGGACGTCCTTGAAAAGTCGGGGGACGAACTGGACCTGGCGAAGCTGGAAAAACACCTGGGCTGTCCGGTATGCGCGGTCTCCGCCCTGAAAGGGACGGGGCTGGAAGACGCCGTCCGGAAGGTCCTTGTTGCCGCCGCCGCCAAAAACAGCAAGCCTACCGTCGTGTTCTCGGCTCCCATAGAAGAGGCCATAGCCGTGCTTTCGGCGCGGATGGAGGATGTTGACCCAGCTCTGCGCCGTTTTTACGGGATCAAGATCCTGGAGCGGGACGTCAAACTGGCCGAAAAATACCGCCTTGACGGGGCCGAAGCCCTTATTCTGGCGGCGGAAGAAAGATGCGGTAATACGGATATCGAAAGCAAGATTTCGGAAGAGCGGTACGAATACATTTCTTCTATAATAACGGAGTGTTACAAAACGCGGAGGAAGAACCGCGAAACCCTGTCGGACCATATTGACCGTATCGTTACCAATCGTTTCCTTGCCCTGCCTATTTTCGCCGCAGTTATTTTCCTCATTTACTTTGTTTCCGTAACCACCGTGGGGACCTGGGTTACGGACTGGACCAACGATGGCCTCTTTGGGGAGGGGTGGAGTTTCTTTGGCCTTGAAGCGCCGGGTATACCGGTGGTTCTGGGGAACGCCCTGGCGTCGGCGGGTACGGCGGACTGGCTTACGGGACTTATCCTGGACGGCATAGTGGCCGGCGTCGGCGCGGTACTCGGCTTTGTGCCTCAGATGCTGGTACTGTTCCTGTTCCTGGCCGCCCTGGAAGCCTGCGGCTACATGGCCCGCATCGCCTTTATCCTGGACCGCATTTTTAGGCGCTTCGGCCTTTCGGGGAAAAGTTTTATCCCCATGCTCATAGGCACCGGCTGCGGCATCCCCGGCGTCATGGCCTCCCGCACCATCGAAAACGAGCATGACCGCCGGCTTCCGGTCATGACCACCACCTTCATGCCCTGCGGCGCAAAGCTCCCCATCATCGCCCTTATCTCGGGCGCGGTACTCGGCGGCGCTTGGTGGGTCGCTCCCAGCGCCTACTTTCTGGGCATAGCGTCGGTTATCATGTCCGGCATTATCCTAAAAAAAACCAAACCCTTTATGGGCGGCGTTTCCCCCTTTGTGATGGAGTTACCCGCCTACCGTCTGCCTGGCGTGGTCAATGTGCTTCGCAGCATGTGGGAGCGGGGCTGGTCCTTCATCAGGAAGGCCGGTTCGCTCATTCTGGTTTCGTCGGTAGCGGTATGGTTCCTGTCGGGGTTCGGGTTTACCGAAACCGGTTTCGGCATGGTAGAGGAGTTAAGCGACGGCCTCCTTGCCGCGCTGGGTTCCGCCATTGCCGTCATCTTCGCGCCCCTGGGCTTTGGCTCCTGGGACGCGGCGGTGGCAACCATTACGGGCCTTGTGGCCAAGGAAAACGTGGTGGGGACCATGGGCGTACTTTACGGCTTTGCCGAAGTGGGCGAGGAAGGGGAAGAACTCTGGAGCGCCTTTGCCGCCAACTTCACCCCCATAGGCGCGTATGCGTTTCTCGCCTTCAACCTCTACTGCCCCCCCTGTTTCGCGGCCATAGGCGCCATCAGGCGGGAAATGAACAACCCCAAATGGACGGCCTTCGCGATTTCCTACCAGTTATGCTATGGGTACATCTTGGCGCTGATCATCTATCAACTGGGGACCTTTGTCTCCGGCGGCGGCTTTAGCGGTGGGACCGCAACGGGATTCGCGGCCTTGGCGCTGCTGGCCTTCCTGCTGCTGCGGAAACCACGGGGAGAGATTTAATGGAGTTTATCACCGCTAACGCCGGAACCATCATCGTCGGGTTTATCGTTTTTGGCCTTCTGGCGCTTATCATAGTACGGATGATCCTGAACCACCGTAAAGGGAAAACTTGTTGCGGCTGTGGTTGCGACGGTTGTTCTAAATAAATAAGGAGGGGGAAGTCTCCCCCTCGCTCCTTACTACAGCGCGTCCCGTATATCTTCCAGCTCCAGACCGGGAATATCCTTCAATACCGCCTCCACCTCACTGCGGCTCAGACCGTTGATCCGCAGGGTTCCCCGGCGGTGGGCCAGATCATCCCCTTCGGAAGACACGAAGGAAGCGATATTGCCCCCCCGCTCCGCGATGGCCCCGGCTATCCTGGCAAGCTGCCCCGGCTTCTCGCTTATGTTAAACACAAGCCTGACCCCAGGATGCCGGGCGCCAAAAGCGTTGATGAAAACCCGGAAAAGGTCCGTATCCGTGATAATCCCAACCAGAAGGGACCCCCGCATGACCAGCAGGCAGCCTATACCTCTATCCACCATAATCCTGGCGGCCTCTTCCACCACCTCATCCTCGTTCACGGTAATCACGTGGCGCTCCATGATCGTCTCCACTTTGAGCCGGGAAAGCAGGTAACTGATCTCGTAAATATCCAGGGTAGTGGCCGGCGACGGCCCGGCTTTAATCAGGTCTTTCCTCGTTACCAGGCCCACCAGCGTATCGTTCTTATCCAGCACCGGAAGATGGCTGATCTTCTCCTTATCCATCAGCCCCCGGGCATCGTTCACCGAAAAATGAGGATGAATAAAAATCGGATTTTTTGTCATAACGCGGCTAATTATCACGACAGACCTCCTGCTTTAATACTAAGCCAATTCTTAAGGAGGGGGAAGTCTCCCCCTACGCTCCGGCCCTTCGGTCCTCCGCTACCCCCTCAACGGGGGTTCCACCCCCGTAACGCCCCCGTTAAGGGACCTACGGTCCCAGAGGCCCAAGGCCCCCCCTTAGACAAAGTTATCCTCCCAGATATGCGGCTTTGACCGCGTTGTCTTTCATAAGGTCCGCGGCGGGGCCGCTTTTTACTACATGGCCGGTTTCGAGAATGTAGCCTCGCGCGGCTATCCCCAAGGCTTTGAAAGCGTTCTGCTCTACAAGGAGTATCGTGGTTCCGTTCTCGTTGATGCGGCGTATAACCGAAAAAATCTCGTCCACCAGAATGGGGGCAAGGCCCATGGAGGGCTCGTCCAGGAGGAGGAGCCGGGGCTTGGCCATAAGGGCGCGGCCCATGGCAAGCATCTGCTGTTCCCCGCCGGAAAGAGTTCCCGCTACCTGGCGTATGCGTTCCTTGAGCCGGGGGAATATGCTAAAAACCTTCTCCAGGTCATCCCTGACGCCAGTCCGGTCCCTGCGGGCATAGGCCCCCATGTCCAGGTTGTCCCGGACCGAAAGATTGGCGAAGATACGCCGGCCTTCGGGGACCTGCACAAGCCCCGCCGTAACAATACGATCGGGAGGCGCGGCGGTAATGTCCTTGCCGTCGAAAAAGACCGTGCCTGCGGTCTTTTTAATAATGTTGGAAATGCCATGGAGGGTAGTGGTCTTTCCCGCCCCATTGGAGCCGATAAGGGTGATGATTTCCCC
>JAITEW010000138.1 GCA_031281855.1 Treponema sp. | reverse complement strand
CATGCCGGGAATCCTCCTTTTTTCGTTCTTTACGAGAAGGATACCACGGCTGGGAAAGGATGTCAAGCGGCGGCGGCGGAGGGGGGCAAAGGGTCCGGTTAAAAACCCGGCTTAGCCATAGCCACTCCCGGCAGGGGTTTTAGGGCCTTGAACGTCAGGTACTTAAAAGGATGTATGTCCAGCACATTGGGATACCAGCCTTCGATTTCATCGGTATTAATGATGTTAATCGCGGGACTGTAGGCTATGGGCAGCACCGCCCCTCTGGTAAGGAGCAGCTTTTCCGCCTCGGCCAGGGTTTCCCACCTGGCGCTGCCCTCTTGGGTCATGGACTTATCCATCAAGGCTTCGTAGTCCTCATCGTTGTAACGGGCGTCGTTCAGGTTGGAATCCCGCCGCCACATCTGGAGAAACGTGTAGGGATCGGCGAAATCGCCTATCCAGGTCGTGGAGCCTACAACGTAGTCGTTCTGCTTCAGGGACTGGAAGTACCGGCTGTAAGGCACTACGTCGATCTTCACCGGAATCCCAAGCTTGTTCATCCACGCCGCGGCCATAAGGGAGGCGACGCGTTCGGCTTCCTGTGAAGGGGTGATGCGGATGACCAGATCCGGCATACCTACCCCTTTGGGGTGGCCCGCATCTTCAAGGAGCTTTACAGCTTCCTCCATATTGACCGAGTCAAGACCTTCGACTTCTGGGTAGCCCGGAATGGGGTATATCAGGGTTTTCGCAGGAAGGTAATGCCCCTCCCGTATTTCATCCCAGGGAATAACCAGGGAAAGAGCCCGCCTGATCCTGGGATCCGTCCAGGGCTTTTGGGCCGAACGGATGTAGTAGTAATGAGTGGCGAACATGGCGTTTACCGTGACGCCGCTCCTGTCGGTCAGGGCTTCGATGTTTACATCCCCTGAAATCCACCTGCTGGCGCCTGAATTCCAGAGAGCCGCCGCTTCATCGCTGTCGTCAATATAGGCGATGGTTATTTTGTTCAGCCCTACGCTGCCGGCGTCCCAGTAGTTTTTATTCTTAAGAAGCAGAATGTGGTTTTCGTCAAATTCTTCTATATAGAACGGGCCGTTAGAAACCGGGCGGTTCCCGGCCCAGGCTTCTTCGTTCAGCATTGAAGGATGGATAGGGCTGAAGGAATGGTGGCAGAGCATACTGGGGAAAAAGGCCGCCGGGGAATTGAGGCGCACAACCAGGGTTTTGCTGTCTTTGGCCTCTATGCCCACCATACCGGAATCGGCGATCTGCCCAAGGCGGTAATCCCTGGCTCCTTCGATGATGTCAAAAAGGGAGGAGTAAGGCGAGTCCCTGGCGGGATCGATAAGGGAAAGCCACGAGGCCCGGAAATGTTCGGCCTCCAGGGGATCGCCGTTCCAGTACCTGGCGCTGTCCCTGATGGTGAAGGTCCACGTTTTTTTATCTTCCGAAACTTCCCATCTTCTGGCAGCAGCCGCCACAGGCTCCATGGTATAGGGGTTATAGGAAAACAGCCCTTCGTACAGGGCAGTAAACAACTGGGCTTCGCTGGCGAGGTAGGATTTACGGAAATCAAGCTCCACCTCTCCTTTGGAAAACACCACAGTCAGTTCGTCCCGGCTCGCGGCCCTGGGCCTGGTCTCGGCATAGCCCGGTTCGTTCCTGTCTTCTTCAGGGAGCGCCGGCGTTTCGGGCCCCTCTTGAGGGACTGAAACAAAGGGCGGCTCTTCTTCGATGCGTTCCGGGGCGGCTTTGCATCCGCTTACCCCCAGTACAGCCAGGCACAGAGCCGGGAGCAAAAGGGCGAATAGTTGTTTTTTCATTTTGTACCTCTTACTCGTTGGGATTAACCCCGAGCTTTCTGAGCTGCTCCTCAGCTTCCTTCTGGGCGCTGTACTCATGGCGTTTGGAATTAGCCCGGATTATGGCGTTCTTTATGGTCCCCAGTTCGGGCTTGATTCCCTTGACCTTATCCCGGTCAGCCCGGTCGACGCCGGCCTTGAAAAATTCATCCAGCGCCGAAAGGGTTTTGTGCTGGGATTGGATTTCCCGAATGTTTTAGTCCAGACAGGCGATGATCTGCTCTTCCTGCATGGATTCGAGTTTAGCCATCCCTGCGCCTCTGGAACTGATTGTCGAAAGGGTCCGTATTTTCCGTTCCAGATCGTTCCTGAAAAAGCCAAAGTTGATCTTTTCCCGTACCGGCACGCCTTTGACGGGGTCAACGTATTCCACATCGTAGATTACCGGCTCAGGTTCCCTATTGACCATCTGGGCAAAAACCTTTTTCACCTTGGACCAGAACCCCTGTTTTTTACTCGCAAGAACCACCTCGTTCTCATCTATTTTAGGGAGAATCTCGGTGAACGCAGACGCTGTGGATCCGATAATCTGTACCCCTTCAAGCAGTATGGCCTTGTAAGAAACCTGCTGCTTTACTACCTTGGGTTTTTCTTCAGCGACTTTGAGGCTTTTTAGCACATTTTCCCGCAACTCAGGCCCGTTTTTGGAAAAATCTTCTTTGATTACCTCTTCAGCCAGATCCGGATAGAAGGGCTTTCCCGTGTTGGTTTGTGCAAATTTCCTTTTTATCTGAGCCAGCGAGGCTTCTCCGGGGGGCATCTGGCTGGTGACCGAATCCCGTAAATCCAGCTTGTAGAGTTCCCGCTGGTAATCGGTAAGGGCCTTGAGGCAGCCCATAATAGGAGCATAGGATTTATTGAGATGCGAAAGGGATTCGCTTATAACGCTCATAGTCAGGGAGTCGGTACCGAGTTTGATTTGATTGGTCATCTCCGCGACCGCCTTGGTGACAGGCGACTGGGAATCCGGGGTAAGGTGTACCCACTCTATATATTTGACCAGTCCCAGGATGCGTTTGATCCGGTCCAGAGTGAGGAAGTCCACGCTGAACTGGTAGAAGTTGACCAAAAAATCCAGTTGGTTATCATAATTGGAAAGGCGCAGGGTGAGCTGATCCGTTTTTTCAGCTTCCGAAAACGCGCTGGAATCGGGTACTTCAAGTTCCCCTATTTTTGTTTCCTGTTTATATGGGTCCTCATGGATGAGCCCTTTTTTGAGATAGATGTTATAAAGAGAGGCAAAGCCGGTTTGGTATAAACGGAGTTCTTCCTTTAATTTCGGAAGCTCCGATTTTTCGAGCCACTCCGCCCGGGCTTTGAGGACGTCCGAAAGGGCCTGCCGGTAGTCTGTAGTTTCACCCATTTTCAACAGTATGCAACATAATCAAAGTTTAGGCAATGTTTTGTAAAATATTTTGAAGCATGCTTCATCCCAACACCGTATAAAGGGGTATGAAAACGTTTGGTTTCCCGGCCCTGGCCCTTACGGCGCTGATCCTGGCAGGCTGCGGGCCTATACCGGAGGATTACCGTGCCGTCCTGCCCCAGATCCCCCAGGGTTGGGAAGAAATCCTGGGCCCGCCCAGGTGGCGGCTGGAATGGATAAACCCGAAAGGGGATAAAGAAACCCAGGACCTCTCAGGGGGAAACAGGGCGTTCAGGGTTTCTCCTATGCAGGAATGGACCGTGCCGGTAATTGCCTGGCCTTATTGGCCCGAAAAAGGCCTGGGTCCCGGAGCCATGCGCCCTGCAGGGGCCCTTTTCCCCTGGGACGCCTCTGGGGATGATATAACCCTAAGCTGGCGCGCAGGGGTGGACGCTTTCCTTTGGTTGGAACTTGCCGGCTCCGGCGGTTTCGGCTCGAGCTCTTCAGGTACGCCCAGGGTCCCCTGGCTGTTTGACTGGCCCAGGTTCCGGGAACTTCTGGAAAGCAGCGCGGTTTCCCAGACAATCCGCGACGACCCCTGGACCGCTGACTGGAAACTCATAGCCCGGCGTATCCTGGAATCCGGTTTCGACAGGCGCCGTATCGTTCCGAGGGCTGGAACGGAAATAGCCGTTCCGGGCCTGGACCTTCCCTGGTTCGGCAGCAGCCCCTTCGCCCAGGCGGTAGTTTCTGCGCCCGGAGAAGCCCTGAAGCTCAGCGCCCGGGAGGAGCCTGAAATGTACCTGTCAAACCTGGGCCTGCTCCGGTGTACTAAAGACGCCTGGATCTTCATTCCCTGGCCCTAAGCAGAGCCATTCCCAAAACCCGGTTAGTTTTGAGAAAGCCGAGATGCCTCATTTCAAAATGTTACCGAAAGCTTCAAAAAGCAGGATGAAATGGGCTATACTGGGTATATGAGCAGAGGCGGTAATTTTTTTCTTCAACCTAAAGCGGCGCTTGTAATCGCCGCTCTGGCCGCAGCTCTTGCGGCGCTCATCCTGACCCTTCCCGGCAGCTCTTCCCGGAGTCCTGAAGCTGCCCCGCAGGAAACCCCGGCGCCTTCCGCTCTTCCCTGGCAGGCCCTGGCGCTCCTTAAAACCGGCGAAAACCCCCTCTGGTTCGAACTGGGAGAAGGGGGACCCAGGCTCATCCCTTCACCGGCTGAAGCGTCCCTGGCGCCCTTTGTTCCCTGGCCCCTTTCGCGCCACATAGCAGGCATGCTCCCCTGGGAGGACAGCCTGGTCCTTGCGGCGAACCGCGACGGTTTTTTCGTTATCAGTCCCGGCGCTGAACCCGGCGTCGGGGGCAGCGCGCTGCTTTACCGTTCCGCTGATCCCGGCTGGGACCCCTATACAGTCGCTTCCTTCTTTATCTATGACTCGAACCCTGCGGTTCTCCTTTACAGGGACGATTTTTTTTCCGACCCCGAAGCCCCGCTGCCTGAGCATCAGGTTATGACATTGAAGAAAGACAGCCCCATGCCTGCCGCCGCCTTTGTCCCTGCCCTGGTTCCCGACGCCTTCCCTCCCAGCAGGGGCTGGGAAACCAACGCCCTTAACCGGGGCCCCGACGGGTTCTGGTACTACCGCCTGAGCCAGACCGGCGCAGAGCGGCCCGGAACCGTCTACTTCCGCTCCGCGGATCTCTCCCTGCCTGGCGAAAAGGTGTCAGTCACCGATTTCAGGAATTCCTCGTTCCCTGAAGAAATCGCAAAGGCCCCGCCTTTTGCGGCCTCCTTTTTGGGAGCCCTCGCGCTGCGTCCGGATTCCTTTGGCCGCGCCGCGGCGCAGATGATTTCTCCCGCCTTCCCTGGGGTCCGTTTTTTTTCCCCATCTCCTGCCCCTTCACCCGAGGACGGCGGCTACCTGATCCTTTCCGCCTATAGCCGCGAAGACGATCCCCTGGGCCTGGCTTGTTTCCCAAACGGCCAGGGGATGGCATCCTTTGACGGCATGGCCCTTGTCCCTTTTACCCTCCCTGCACTGCCGGAAAATTTCGCGTATACCGGCATCGGCCTGGCCGGAGACATCTTTGCAGCGTCCTGGGAAGAACAGGAAGATTCGGGAGTAGGAGCCGCAGGTTTTATGGTACTGAGCCTGAAGGGCATTGTTACGCACTGAAGGCTAAACTTGACCCGCTATTTTTCGTGAGGCACTGCGGTATGTTGATTGCATCCCAGGTTCTTCTCTATACTGCAGAATCATGACAATCAAAGGAGCGACCGCCAGCGCGTGCCGTAAATGCCTGGTTCAGTCGGTGGATCTGGACATAATGATCCGCCTTACCCAGGAGATACTTCCTGGTTATGATCTGCGCCGGCAGTTGGGAGTACGGGAAGGCATCCCTGTCAGCAGTCAAACTGCGGCGCAGCGCATCATCCAGGACATGGACGATACAGGGCGTTTTATCGACTTCGCCGAATTCCTCATCAAGACCGACAGTTCAGGCTACATAGGCCGCCAATTTCCCCTGCGGGGCCTGGACGATCTTATCAACAGCCTTATTAACGAAGGCTACAGCTACGACAAGGCTTCGGGCCAGTTTTTTGAAAACCAGCGGGAACGGGTAAGCCCCAACTGGGGCCGCCTCAAAGAGGGGGATGAGCGGCAGATGACCGTCCTCAGGCTGGACATCGCGGGCAATTCGGTCCTGGTAAAGAACAATCCCCGGGACCGGATCAGCGCGGCTTATGAGGCCCTCAGGGTTATTGTAACAAAAGCGGTTACAAGCCGCCTGGGCAGGGTGTGGTCCTGGGAGGGAGACGGGGCATTGGCGGTGTTCTGTTTTGGCCCCAAGGAAAAGGCCGTTGTATACTGCGGGATGGAGATACTACAGGAAGTTTGGTTTTATAACAGGATGGAAAACCCCCTTTCGAGCCCTCTGAAACTCCGCATCGGCGCCCATACGGGAAAGATCCGGTATTCAGACAACCCCATGGAACGGCTGAAAAATGACGCCGTCAAAACCGCGGTTAAGCTGGAAGAAACAGTCCCCAATGATTCCCTGGGGGTTTCCTATAATCTCTACATCACTATGGATCATACTACCTTGAGCCTCTTCGGTCCTGAAAAAACCTGGAACGGCAGCAAATACCGGATCTATCAGACTGTATTGGAGCAATTATGACAGTCATATTCACGGAAAAAAAAGCCGCCGCTTTGGGGATAAGCGGGAAGGCTCTGCAAGAGGTAACTATCCTCCCTCCCGGGGAGACCGGAAAATACGCTCCCGCGCCGGAGGATCGTATCTACCTGGATATATCGGGCCTTAAAGCGCCGAATCTGAAAAAAGCCCTGGGACAGATAAAAAAGAAAAATGTTTCCTGGGGCATTGTCGATCCTAAAGGTGAATCCGAAGACCCTGCGGCCTTTTTCTTTGAAGGCGCTTCAGATTACCTGGGTCCCAAAATCCTGAAAGCCGGGCTTACCAAAAAACGGCTTGCCGCCGCGGCGCTCTGGCAGGCCCGCGGCGCGTCTGCGGCGAAAGAGAAGGAATCCGCAAAGGCGCCGCCTGCTAAGGAGCCGGCCCGGACAGGGCCTAAGCTTCAGTCAGGAAAATTTCCCGGCTGGTCTTCAATCAAACCCGGAACGGTAACGCCTTTCTTCTTCCTTTTTATTTCGATTGAAGGGGATTCAAATATCAGGGCCCGAGTCGGCGAAGCGGCTTTTACAAGCCTTAAAAACCGCCTCAGGGGATTCCTCTGCCGGCGTTTTGAGTCCGCAAAGGCCCTGCTCTGGATGGAAACCGAAGGGAACTGTCTCTTCCTCATCCCTCCCAGGGCGGCGCTGATCCGCGAGGCGGTAATAGAAAGCCTCAAGCTCCTTATGGCAGCGCCCCTCATCGGAATAGAAAACCTGGGCCTGCCCTTCCCGGTGCATTTTACCATTGCCCTTCATTACGGGAAAACCCCTTACAGGGCTCCGGGAAAAACAGGAAACGTCATTTCCGATGCGGTGAATTTTATTTTTCATCTGGGAATGAAGCGGGCGGAAAAAGACCGCCTCACGGTCTCGGGAGAAACCCCCCGGGAGGCAATACCCGAAAAGCTCGACAGCCTCTTTATAGACGCAGGGGAATACGAAGGACGCAGCCTCCGCCATTCACGGCGTTTTATCACACAGCTTCGTCCGCAAGGGACCGCAGAACCCTGAGAGAAGCAGCGGCATCGGCTTCCGGATTTTCCGTATTGCCTTCGATGCTCATGGTTCCTGAATAGCCGATCTTCTTTAGAGCGCCGAAAAAGCCCTTCAATTCCGGGCTGGCAGCAACAGGGAAGGAGCGGCCTTCCAGGAGGGCTACATGGGTATGCTTCAAATCACCTGCCAGGACAATATCCTCAAGAGGTTCCCTTTCCTTTAATACATGGTAGAGATCCGCCAGGAGCCCAACGGAAGGAAGACCGGCATCGGCTTCAAGCATGGCTCCTTCTTTGACGGAATTGATGCAGTTAGTTTCATCCCTGTTAAGGGGTTCTATAGCGATGGTTATCCCGTACTTCGCGGCTTCTTCGCCTATGAGCCTGGTAACCTTTACCAGTTCGCCATAGCCTTTTTTGAAAACCATGCCTGCCGGAAAAGCCCGGCACCTGCCGCTGCCAAAAACAACGATCTTCCCGCCCAGAGCCGCCGCCCGGTCAAAGGCCCTGCGGAGATAGGCTTTGATTTTTTCCGGATCGCTTTCGGGCCCCACGAGCTTGAGGCTCCCCGGAAAAAGCACATTAAACCTTTCAGGCTTAACAGGGCTTTCCTTTACCTTTGCCAAAAGAGCGGCGAATTCGCCGTCCTGTAAGGACTCAACAGCGGCAAGCGCCCATTCGACATAATCAAATCCCAGCCGTCCGGCAAGGTTGAGATTTTCCGGGGCAGTACAAAGACCGATTCTCATAAACGCCTTCCTTAGTTAACCAATCATGTCAGCCAGTCCTGTGAATTGTCAAGAGCGGTGAAACATGCGATACTGGACCGAAGGAGCGTTGGGGTGGCTATCAATTCCGTGTTAATTGCCGGCGCGGGGGCCGTAGGCCTTTTGGCGGCTGAAACCATTTATCATTCCGATCCCCAGTGTGTTTCCATACTCGCAAAAGGCGAACGGCTGAAGCGGTACCGGGAAAAGGGTCTTAAGGTAAACGGGAAACGCCTGGATTTCCGCTTTGGCGGCGACAGCCCGGTTGATCTCATCATCGTTGCCTGCAAATTTCACCATCTCAGCCAAATTATCGAAGACATAAGGCCCTGCGTCGGCAGGGATACAATTATCCTCTCGCTGCTCAACGGCATCTCCAGCGAAGACATCATCGGCGCTGTTTACGGCAGGGAACGCCTTCCTTTGGGGATGATTATCGGCACCGACGCGTTCCACAGCGGCGAAGAGACAACGTATACCCTGAAGGGGGTCATCAACTTCGGGGACGCGGATGGCAAAAACGGGGAACGGGAAAAAAGCATCGCCGATTTTTTTACCCGTACCGGGGTTCCTTTCGCCCTCAGGGAAAACATGCGGCGCATGCTCTGGTACAAGTATATGATCAATGTAGGGGCCAACCAGACCACAGCGGTCCTCCGTCTGCCTTACGGGGCGGTTCAAAACAAAGGCGGGCCCGGTGAAATAAAGGAAGCCCGGCTCCTGATGGAAAAAGCCATGCAGGAGGTAATAGCCGCGGCCAACGCCGAAGGCATCGATCTGAACGAACAAGACATCGCCGAATGGTACAGGACGCTGAACCTGTTAAACCCCGCAGGTTATACATCCATGGCCCAGGATGTGCTGGCAGGAAGAAAAACCGAGGTCGAGATGTTCAGCCTCCAGATGATGGAACTAGGCAGACAGCACGGCATCCCTGTCCCGGTGAACGAGACGCTGTACCTCCAACTGCGGGCTATCGAGCAGAGTTATGCGTAACACCCTGTGATTAATAAATTTGATATGTTAGAGTAGTTCAGAAACCTTCAGTTTCTAAACTACTCTATTGAACAAATCCATTATTTGTCCGGGCCTCTAAAAACCCGGCGTACCGCTTCCAGATAACCGTAGCCGTAGAGATCGTCCGGTTCGAGATAGCTCGTTTCGGTCCACTCATTCCAACTGTTGATGGTGATAAGAGGCGCCTGATT
>JAITEW010000008.1 GCA_031281855.1 Treponema sp. | reverse complement strand
GCGTTGGTTTCGGTTACCGAAGCGCTTTGGTTAATCACCCTGCTTTTAATGCTCTGGATGTTGGCGGTGATTTCGTTGATAGCCGCCGCTGTTTCGGTCATGTTGCTGGCAAGCTCGTTGCCGATAGTAAAAAGTGAAACCGCCTGGTTTTTAATAGTAATCACCAGGGCTTTGATCTTTTCCAGCGTCGCGTTAAAGTACCGTGCCATGTCGCCCAGCTCGTCTCTGGAATTGAGCGCCACCGTTTTGGTGAGGTCGCCTTCGCCTTCGGATATGTCCTTGAGAGTGAGAGCCACCTTGACGATAGGCTTGGCAATGTTTCCCGCGACCAGGTAGATGATGGCCGCTGCAACAAACGCCGCTACTGTCCCAAGGATGATGGTGAAGACCTTCAGGGCGTTCACCTCTTCAAGGATGATGTTGTTTTCAGTACCAAGCATCAGGGACCAACTGGTGTCAGTTGCACCGATAGTAAAAGGATAGAGGATCAATTCCAAATCTGTTTTGAGAACCGTCGAATATACCGGGAACCTTTGTTGTGTTCCCTTTGTTATAGCGTCTTCGGCTGCGCTGATATTCTTGCTGTATAAGGCATTTTGAGCGTCCCTGAGGGGTTTGCCGATATGATCGGCAGCATAACTGGCAACAATGGTGCTGTTATGGGAATAAATCGTCATAGCGGAAATGTCTTTTAATGCCGGGTCATTGAGGATATTGTCCACTATCGGCTGAATATAGGCCATATTGATATTTAGCCCCACGCGGCCTACCACCTCGTTACTCTTGCGGTGAATAACCGGCACAGTGAGCCTGATGAGATGGTTTTTTTTGCCCGCTACGGTCTGGGGCGCAGGATCGCTTATCATCTCCATCCGCGCTTTTTCTCCTGTAATGTCAGCCATGATCGTTTCCACGTCATTAAAAGTGAGGTGTTCGATCTCCCCGGATTGCCGGGTATACCAGTTTGCCCACTGGCCTGTTTCGGTATTGCCAGGGAGTCCCGCAAAGGCGGCGTCCATACCGGGATCGATGATATTGGGCTTAAAAACCGCAAAAATACCGACCAGCCGCTCTTCGCTTTGCAAAATCGATTCCATGAATTGATCAAAACGGCCGCGTTGCCTGCCTGCATCAAGCTTATCAAAATCAGCCAGCGCATCAGCCAGTATTTGGGCTGTACACAGATAGGCTTCAAAACGCATCTGAATAACCCGCGCCTGTTCCGCAGCAAGCCGTTCCTGGCTTACAAGCGAAGTATGCATCTGTAAAGAAGAAGCGCGGTTCAGCAGGATGACGGATATGGCCACCACGATAACAGCCAAAATCGAAATGACGATGATGGATAAACGGTATTTTAATTTCATATTTTAATTATTAGTTGCAGTTTTTTTTTTAACCATCCTTAAGGTTGCTGAGATAAAAAAATACGGCACCGCAACTAAATTAATCAAAAAACAAAACTAAAAATCCAATGGAATTAATACAGCAGTTCCAGGATAGCGTAACCGTCGATTACCGGGATGGTAACCGATCCGGCCTTGAGAGGGAGTTCTTTTCCCTCAGGTACAAGGATCGCTTTGCGTACCGCCTTGGGCAGGTTCAACTCCACCGTAATGTCCCGCAGGACGGTCCGTTCCTCGATGATGTCGATAGACGCGGATTTCCGTACAGGGATGTAGGACAGGAAATGGGCGGTATACCGCTGCTTCTCACTTTGCTCCAGCAGGGAAACCGCAAGGGTAGAAGGGCCGTTATGCCTTACCAGCCTTTTGGGCAGCAGCAGATCAATGGCGTTGGATATAAGGGTTTTGCACCACCTGGGCGCATTGTGGCGGTACTGGGTAAAGAGGGGATGGCTGAAGTACAGGACCTTGCCGTTTTTAACCGCCCCGGGATAGGGGGTCCCGCCGGCTGAAGGGGTGTAGCGGTGAGAGCAGAACATGCCGCCTTTCCGGGCGAAGTAAGGAGACCGGGCCCAGAGGATTGTTTTTTCGTTATCAGCCTTTATGCGTACTCCCTGTTTATAAATAACGTACTCGTTGCCTTCTTCAAGATCCTTCGCAAGCTCTCCTTCGGCAATGAGAAAATCCGGGAAGAGTTCGTTGTCCCCCAGGTATTCGGCGCCGAAACAGGAGGGGAGGGTATTGCCGGAAGAAAGAAGGGCTTTGCCGCAGGCGATGACGGCGCCGCCTTTTGCGGCAAAACGTTCCAGCTTTTCCCTGAATCCTCCCGAAGGCCTGAAGTTTTCGGGAATCAGGACCAGCTTATAAGGTTCCAGGTCCATGGTTTCGTCCAGGATGTCAAACTGTATTGCCAGCTCTTCCAGAATCTGGGCCCCTCCCATGACGTCTTCGGGCATCCTGGATTCTGCCGTGGAAGGTTCCGATGTGAGCAGCGCCGCTTCGACAACAGGCGCGCTCGGCCTGGCCCATGGTTCCCGTTCCTCAATGGGGCCGTAAACGCTGCCGATAAGGCGGTACGTCGCGGGGTTGAGAACGCCCCTGGGTTCAAGCTGGTCCCCGATGGAACACGCAAATCCGTAGCTCAGCATTCTGAAACACTCAAATTCCAGAGCCGCTTTGTTTTTTAACGAATGAAAATCGCCCCATTCGGTATGGAATTTGCCGGTCATGCCCATGCTGTCAAGGCCGAGCTTGCGGGCGTAACGGGCAGTGACCGGGAAGTGCTGGTAACCCCAGGAACCGGAAGGCAGGCTTTCAAGTTCAAAATGGGTATAAGCCCCGGCGCTGTCCCTGGTGCAGGGGCCTATATGCCCGGCATTGTAAAAAATAGTGCAGTTCTTGCTGTATTCCCGTACCAGTTCCGTCATGTTCCGTTTGAACCTGGTGAGCACTGTTTTGGCGAAAGCCCGGACCTCTTCCTCGCTTGCCGCGTTTATTCCCTGCTGCTTCATCCCGGCCCGGCAGCTTGCGCACCAGCAGGGCCGTATGCCTACTATGTCGAAAAAGATGCCGTCCAGATCCTTTCCCAGAAGCTCGCAGACTTCCCTGGTATGGGCTTTGAGAAAATCGAAGTACCCTGTATTGACGCAGAGGGACTGGTAGAATCCGGGCTCCGTAAAGGGGCCTCCTTCATGGGAACCGTCAAGCTTGCGGATTAGCCATTCCGGTTTGGTAGTTGCTGTATGGTAATCCCACTGGACCGTGATGTACACCGGCGCCCGGACCCCGGCTTCGTGGAGGGCTTTTACCTGTTCCACAAGGAGGTTCCGGTTTTGCAGATTAGGGTGGACCAGTTCGGGAAACTGCGCGGACTGGTAATAGAGCCAGCCGTGGTGGCACCTGGCGAAGACGGTCACGGAACTGATGTGCGCGTCTTTGACTGTTTTCGCGAAAGCCTTGGGGTCGAACTGCGCCGCTACGCCGGGAATATGCTCGCTCGTATGGAAGTCCAAATGGACCTGTCTGGGGGATAGTTGTATGGCCATGCCGTCATTTTACGCCCTCTTTCGGGGGCCGTCAATCGCAAGGTTAAGCGCTATAATGGAGGTATGCCTTCTCAGATCCTCCATACCCTTTTTGGGGAAGATGTTATAGCTGAAATCTACCGGCGTATCGCCCCTATGTTCGGGATAGTAGCCGGCAAGGCGCTGGAAAAAATTCTCGTTAGCCACAAAAAGGTTTTTGTCCTTGGATGCCAGGGGCCTGATATTTTTTACCACAGCCAGAAGAGGAGGCCGGTGGGACTGGAATACGGGACCCTCCTGCACCGCAGAGGGGCCGGGATTTTTACCGCAGGGCTCCTCAAAATGGGCCTCCCGGACCCTCCTCCGGATGAAGAGGACATCAGGATGCACAGGAGGGAAAAGGGTATCAACGCCCTTGGAGTTTACGCCCTGGGATTCATGACCCACGCCGTTCTGGACCGCATGGCCCATCCCTACATTGTGTACAAATCGGGGTATGTGTCTCCCAGCAATCCCGAAACCCTCCGTTACGCCAAGGCGCACGCTTTTTTTGAACGCATTATCGATGTTCTGATGCTTAAAAAACTGAGGCGCCAGGAGGTTTCTTTCTGGGACCAGGAACTTCTCGCTGAGATCTGCCTTGATCCGCCTCTGGGCCTTAAGGAACTGTTAGCCCGGGCTTTGGTCCTCTCTTTCCCCGAAAGGGCAGGGAAGGACGGGCAGCTTGGCCGCCGCATCGAAAACGCCTTTGCAGACTGCGCCGATTTTTACCTGTTCACCGCTCCGGGGAAAACCGCCCTTACCGGAACGGCAAAGGGGATCCCGCATGTCGCGCTGGCCTATGTCTACCCTGAGAATCTGGGGGATGATATAGATTTCCTCAATCTGGATCACAAGACCTGGTACTATCCTACGCATCAAGGCGCCGCGGACCGCCGTTCGTTCCCGGAAGTTTATTCCGAAGCTGTAGAAGCCGCCGTTGTTTCCCTGTGCCCTGTGATAATCCGGTACCTCCGTACAGGCATCTTCCCTATCAAAGAAGCGGCCCAGGCTATAGGCAACGGCGGCCTTTCCATTGTAGACGAAAACGGCAAACCCTGCGCGCCAACCAGGTCTGAGCCGCTGCCGCTGGATCTGGTTCTGGAACAGCAGGCGAAGCTGAGAGGGAGGTATTAGAGTTGTTCAGAAACTTCAGTTTCTGAACAACTTCCGCTAAAAAACGCCCTGGGGTTCTGCAGTTTCTTACAGTTTAAGCGCCGATGTATCGTAGCCTTCAGGAGGCGTGTAACCAAGCAACTGGATACAGGTTGCGGCGATTGAGCTGATGCCCAGGCCCTCGTTGAGGCTCCCTTCTCCGGGTTTTGCCGGATACTCGCCCTGCCAGGCAGGATCGTAGACGATGCAGGGCACAGGGTTGAGGCTGTGGCTGGTTTTGGCCTTAGGGCTGCCATCGCTCTTGAGGGACACGGCGCCGGTTTTTTTGTCGTGCTCGTACATGTCGTCGCTGTTGCCGTGGTCCGCTGTGATGACCATGACGCCTCCGGTCTTTTCCACAGCCTTGGCTATGCGGCCTATCTGGATGTCCATGGCTTCCATGGAGCAGACCACGGCCTGATAGATCCCGGTGTGGCCTACCATGTCGCCGTTCGGGAAGTTAAGGCGGATAAAGTCGTACTTGAGGGACTCTACGGCTTCGATTACTTTGTCGGCGATTTCAGCGCATTTCATCCAAGGCCGCTGTTCAAAGGGCACTATGTCGCTTTTGATTTCAATGTAGTCTTCAAGCTTTTCGTTGAACTTGCCTGTGCGGTTGCCGTTGAAGAAATAGGTTACATGGCCGTATTTTTGGGTTTCTGAAATAGCCAGCGTGCGCACCCCTGTGGCTGCCAGATATTCCCCCATAGTACGGTCGATTGAGGGGGGGCTTACGAGGTAGCGCTTAGGGACATGGGTGTCGCCGTCGTATTCCATCATACCGGCGTAACAGACCTTTGGCCGCCGCTTCCGGTCGAATTTGTCGAAAGCATCTTCCTCAAAAGCCGCGGTAATTTCCAGAGCCCTGTCGCCCCGGAAGTTGAAATAAACCACCGCGTCGCCGTCTTCGATAGTCCCTACCGGAAAAAGCTTGCCGCCTTCCCCTTTTTCCGCAATAACAAATTCCTTGAGATCCTGATCGATGATGCCCGGGATCTCTTTGCGGTACGTTTCCACCGCTTCCCTGGCGCTGGCGAACTGCCGCCCTTCGCCCAGAACGTGGACCTTCCAGCCCCGTTCCACCTGGGGCCAGTTGGCGCCGTAGCGGTCCATAGTGATCCACATCCTGCCGCCGCCTGACGCGATTTTGGCGTCAAAGCCGCCGGTATTCTGGTCTTTCAAAAACGCCTCGAAAGGGTCCAGGTATTCAAGGGCACTGGTTTCCCCTACGTCCCTGCCGTCAAAGAGCACATGGATCCGTACTTTTTTGACCCCTTCGGCCTTGGCCTGTTTGATCATAGCCTTGAGGTGGTCAAGATGGCTGTGTACATTACCGTCTGAAAACAACCCGATAAAGTGCAAAGTTCCGCGGTCTTTTACACCTGCGGTTATTTCTTTCCATGCATGGCCCGCAAACATGGCCCCTGAAGCGATGGATTGGGAAACCAATGCGGCGCCCTGGTTAAAGACCCTGCCGCAGCCCATAGCGTTGTGGCCGACCTCGCTGTTACCCATGTCCTCGTCAGACGGAAGGCCGACCGCCTTGCCATGGGCCTTAAGCTTTGTGTGCGGACTTTTGGCTTTTAGGGCCTCAAGGTGATCCATTTTGGAATCAGCAACCGCGTCGCCTTCTTTATATTTACCGTACCCGACGCCGTCCATGATGACCAGGACCACCGGGCCTTTCCGTCCCTTCCAGGCAGGGTTTTTCTTCAGCGCTTCTACCATGTTACTTGCTCCTCTCGTTTACTATAACGTAACAAGCTGGTTTTTCATAGGTCACGCACCAGCTTAGTTGAGGACGCTCGTTCACCGCCATGCTGCTGAGCTTATGAACCACGTCTTTAGCATTGAAATCAATGGCTATACTGTTGTCCTCCTTGTATCTGCTATTACAGGGAATATGTTCGCTTGTTATTACAACAAGGATAAGCCTTGTGATAGCGGCATTGCGAATTATTTTTTTTCCAGAAGCTGTAAAAAAGCATACGCCGCTTTTGGATATGATTGTATCACTTTTACCAATGAACAAATCAAAAATAATAAAATAATGGCAATGGGTAAAAAATGGACTTGAGACTGTATTGGGTGTTTTTATAGTTGGTGAAAAAATTGAAAAAACAAACGAAGAGGAAGTTGTTCGTCAGGCCACTGCTGTCCGGTTTAGCATAAAAAACCATCCAAAAACAATTGAGAAGCATCAACGGATTGGCGGGGCGGAGCGGTATTCGTACATAATCCCAGCAGCGTATTTTTGGTCAACAACGTTGTTTTGAGCATAACCAATAAGTCATGGCTGGTGGCCTGTATCCCATCCAGGGTCCGGCATATCCGTAGTAATATCGACCGCTTTACCTGTTTGAGCCCCGCCTGATAGAGCCGGTTACTATTGGCCGTCATCGATTTTTCTATTTCCCGGATGCTGAAACACCTCGTGATAAGACCGTATAAAAGTGATTTGAATAAGTCGTAAGCTCTGAAATATCTGACCCTCCGGTCTGCCTGATAACCGGATATGGCAGTTTCAAAATCGGATCTGCTCAGGTGCCTTAATACATTGCCCAATACTGTGGTATACTTAGTCATAGCTTGTATCTCCTTATAGTATAAAGATTTGTCGTAA
>JAITEW010000319.1 GCA_031281855.1 Treponema sp. | reverse complement strand
GCCCCCCCGGCGTTCCCCTCTTGTTTCTTAGCCTGTTTTTGTTATCATACTACACATGAGAAAATATTTTTTTGTTTTTTTCACACTAGCGGTTATAACCCTGCTCTCTGCGGGATGCTTACGGCGCGGTTCTTCAGCTTCGCCGCAAGGGAAAACGGACGGACCGGATGAATTTGAAGTAGTTGTAAAAGCTGACAAGCTAAAAATCTACTTTATCCCAAAAAACATGGGTAATGCTTATTTTGACGCCTTGAGTTCCGGTTTCTACAGCGCCATGACCCAGTTGGGAGAAGATAATTTTCAATATTACTACACCGGACCCGATACCGCGGAAGCGGCTTCCCAAATTCCCTTTCTTGAAGAGGCGATACAGGACAAGGCAGATGCGGTGTTTATCGCCGCCAATTCCAGCAGCGCCCTGAACGAAACCTTCGACAAAGCCCGGAAGCAGGGGATTCGGATTTACATAATCAACCAGGACATACCAGACAACGAAGCCCGCCGGGACGCCGCCATTATGCCGGTGGACTTTAATACCATAGGAGACTCCCTGATTAGCGACCTGGGCAGGCAGATGAACTACGAAGGCAAATTCGCCATACTTTCTGCCACTGAAGACGCACCGGATCAGAATACCTGGATAGATCTGGTAAAACAGGAGCTTTACGGCGATCCCCAATACAGCGGCATGGAGCTTGTCGAGGTGGTTTACGGCGACGATCAACATGAAAAGTCCACGGAAGAAGCAAAAGCCCTCCTTCAGCGGCAGCCGGATCTCAAGGGCCTTTTGGTCCCTACGGCCGTAGGGCTCCCTGCTGCAGCGGCTATCATCCGGGAAAAAGGTCTTTCGGGAAAAATCAAGATCACCGGCCTCGGGCTTCCTTCGGAAATGGCGGAATTCATCCTGGACGGCACCTGCGAAAGCTTTCAGCTCTGGAATCCGCCTTACGAGGGCCAGATTGGAGTCTACCTCGTATGGGCCGAAAAGCGGCTCGGCTTTAACCCTGTTCCGGGAGCCCGGTTTTCCGCCGGGAGGCTGGGGGATTATGAGATCCTTCCTAACGGACAAATCCTGACGCTTAAATCCCCTATGGTCTACAATCTCTCGAATATCAGGGAGTACGCTATCCTCTTCTAAGAACCCGGGCGAAGGAGATACTGCCTGAGTTTGTTCATCACCTCGTCAATATCAATGGGTTTGCTTACATGATCGTTCATGCCCGAAGCCAGGCATTTTTCAATGTCTTCCTTAAAGACATTGGCGGTCATTGCGACAATGGGGATGGTTTTTGCCCATTGCAGATCAAGAGAGCGGATACGGCGGGTGGCTTCAAAGCCGTCCATCTCGGGCATCTGGACATCCATAAAGATCATGTTATACCGGTCCGGATCTGCGAAGAATTTCTTTACCGCTTCGGCGCCGTTATCGGCGCAGTCTATATCCAGCGCTGTGGATTCCAGGAGGGTCAGGACTATCTCCTGGTTGATCTGGACATCTTCGGCAAGGAGTACCCGGTATCCCTTAAAACAGCCGTCAGTACCGGCGGCAGCGTCTTCCTGAACCAGGGGATGTTCAATGTCCAGGTATTCATTGATACAGCTCACAATAGCCGAAGGGAAAAGGGGCTTAGGCAAAAAACCGTCCACCCCGGCGCCCCTGGCTTCATCCTCAATAATACCCCACTCGGCAGCCGAAATTATGATGACCACTGAATTTTTGCCTGAGTCAGCCGCTTTTATCCTGCCGGAAAGTTCTATGCCGTTCATTCCCGGCATCCGCCAGTCGATAAAATAAAAAGTGTAAGGTCCGTTTTTTTCAATAAGGGACCAGGCCTCGTCAGCCCCTTGGGCCAGATCGCAGGGAAAGCCGAAACGGTGCATTATTTCGCCAAAGTAGTCCAGGACTTCCTTTTCGTCATCCACCGCCAGGACCCTGACGCTTTTCCTGTCCAGCCTGAGAGGGCCGGGATTCTGTTCCCCTTTAGAGGCCTTTCCAATCCGGACGGAAAACGTGAAGGCAGAGCCTTTGCCGAGTTCCGATTCTATCCAGATCCTCCCTCCCATCATCTCCACAATACGCTTCGAGATAGTCAGCCCAAGGCCGGTGCCGCCGAATTTGCGGGAAGTGTTGCTTTCCGCCTGGGTAAATGACGAAAAAAGTTTCGCCTGCTGTTCCGGGCTGATCCCGATTCCGGAATCGGTAACAGAAACCTGGATAACTAAGAAAGTTTCTGTTTCCTCCACAAGTTTGGTATCAAGACGGATAGAGCCCTTTTCGGGGGTAAACTTGACGGCATTGGAAAGCAGGTTGGTTATCACCTGGGCCAGCCGCTGATCGTCGCCGTTCAGCATGACCGGGATATTCTCGTCAAGCCGGACAATAAAATTCTGCTGCTTCTGCTCCACTTTGAAATTGATAACATTGACCGTCTTCTGGAGCATCTTTTCAAAATTGAAGTCTTCCGGGGAAAGTTCGAATTTATTGGCTTCGATTTTCGACATATCCAGAATGTCGTTAATAACTCCCAAAAGGTGGGTGGAAGCGTCCTCTATCTTTGAAAGGCAGTAATCCTTCCGCTCCGCGTCGCCGGAAGATTTGGCGATGGAAGTCATGCCGATAATGGCGTTCATAGGGGTCCGCATTTCGTGGCTCATATTGGAAAGAAAATCGCTTTTTGCCCTGCTTGCGTTTTCCGCAATTTCCTTGAGTTCCGCGAGCCGCAGGTTCTGTTCCTGGATTTTGTTAAACGGGCTGGCTATCACGCTGCCAGCAACAAGAGCCGCCAGTATCCCAAGGCCCAGGAATACGGCGGCGGAAATAAACAGAATATAGGCGGTTTGGGCGCCCGGGCTTTCTTCAATAGGCGCCGCCACTACGACCACCCAGCCGTCAGAACCGCTCACCGGGGTATATGCCCCCACACGGCGGACGCCGCTGTAGCTGTAAATCCCCGTCCCGGCCTGCCCGCCCCACAAACCGGTAAAAAAGGCTTGGAACTCCGCGGTCCCGGCATCGCTCGCCGCCTCAATGAGGGTTCTGCGTTCCTCAACAAGGAAAGGGCGGATATTGGCAATAATGACCCCTTCGTTATCCAAAAGGAATATATTCCCTGTGTTCCATATCCTGAATTCAGAGATGATTTCCGAAAGTACCATTCCCGGCAGCGTCGCCACCAGGATGCGGGACCCCATGGGTACGCAGATACGGATGACGATTTCGCCGTCCTGAGTTTTTTCGGTAGTGGTTATCACCCGTTCGCCGACAAAAGCGCGCCTGGCGTACGGGGTCCGGATAAAATCAGCGTCAGGCGCAGAGGTCCCATAGGAGGCAATGACGCGCCGGTTGCTGAAGACCGTAAGGGAACGGTAATTATGAGCCTGCGCCAGTTCTCCCAGCACTGTGGACAAGGTTTCATCTTCCCCGGAAACAGCGTCCCTCATGGCAGCGGTCAGCAGCGCCGCGGCTACCACGTCGGCTTCGGTTTTAAGCAGCCGCAAATTGGTGGACACAAGCTTCATGGCAATGCCGCTTATTACGGACATGTCGCTTTCTATGGTCTCTACCAGGTGAAGACGGTTAAAATACGTACTTATAACCACACTGGACGCGGTTATCAGCGCTACAATCAAAGCAATTATAAGGACTGCCTTCACCCGGATCGACATCGCAAATCCTTCCAGTAGTTCAATTATGAAGCGTACAGGGCGTTTCAGGACGCCCAGGAAGACAGGCAAAACAAAAGCCCCTTACCTATCTCTATAGGTATTGCAATTTTTTGAAGTTTATGCAATGGTAAGAAACAGCTTTTAAG
>JAITEW010000207.1 GCA_031281855.1 Treponema sp. | reverse complement strand
CCGGCGGACAGCCTGGTCTTCAGTTTCCGGTGGTTCGACATTGCCGGGCTGGCGATACCTGTCGCGGGCATCTTCTTCGGCCCCGTTCTCTGGCGGCTTGTTTCCGGGAAGCGCCCGGTCTTTGCCGAAGGGGTCATGGTCTTCGCCGTTGAGGGCTTTGTGGAAATCCTGGAAGCTGTGTCCACGTATGTTTCCAATACCGTGAGCTTCCTCCGTGTAGGGGCCTTCGCGCTTTCGCACGCTGTGCTTTCGTATATCGTGTTCCGTTTTTCCGAAGAGGTTTCCGGTGTAGCCGCGGGAACGGCTATTTCCCTTGTTATCATGATCTTCGGGAACGCGGTGATTATCCTTCTGGAAGGAATGATCGTAGCCATTCAGGTTGTACGTCTTCAATATTATGAATTTTTCAGTAAATTTTTTACAGAAACCGGTGTGGAATTTTCGCCCTTCAGGTTTCGCAAAGGAGCAAGTTTATGAAACGTCTGGTAATCATCCTGGTCTTTCTCTTTGTCGTCGTTTCGGGTTCCCTGGTTTTCGCCCAGACGGCCCAGGCAGTTGAGGAAACTACGGTTGAAGCCTCCACGCCGGCATGGAAGTACATCGCCGCGGCCCTGGCAGTGGGGATCTCCTGTATAGCCGGCGGCATCGCTGTAGGGCAGATCGGCTCGGCCGCTATGGGGGCTATGAGCGAAAACCCCGAGCTTTCGGGAAAGGCCCTGCCTTACGCCGGCCTGGCCGAAGGCATCTGCCTCTGGGGCTTCCTGGTGGCCCTCCTCATTCTGGTCCTTTAGGTACTGCTGAATGGACGGGTGTGAACGGAACTGGTAATGGATTATTTCTTTATCGGCGATCCTGAGTTGGTTACTGCCTTCCGGTTTGTGGGAATAAACGGCGCCCCGGTGCTGGGGCCCGATGACGCCAGGGGGGTGTTCCGCCGTATGACCGAAGGCTTTGACGAGACCGCAGGGATGGTGATACCAGGCATCGAAAAATGCCGGGTCCTCATCGTGACCGAAGAAACAGCCGACTGGCTGGGGGATCTCATTATCCGGTGGCAGCTTTCGGATCAGTACCCCCTGATAGTGGAGGTCCCCGGCATGATGGGCCGCCTTCCGGGCCGCAAGACCCTGGTTGACTCTATCAGGGAAGCCATAGGAATACATGTATAATGGAAGAACTACGATCCACTGAGGTTCTGGACCGGGAGATCCTGGAGGACGCCCGGAAAAAAGCCTTCAAAATTTTAAAAACCGCCGACGATACCGTCCGGTCCCAGGCCCAGCGCTGGGAAAAGAAGACACTGAAAGCGGTGGCGGACATACGCGGGATCTATGCCCAGCGGGTGGAGAAGGTGAAGGAAGAGATCCTCGCCAGGCTTCCGCTGGACAAGCGGCGGCTCCGTTCGGAAACAGCCGAACATTTCCTCCTTGAATCTATGGAGAGTTTTCTGGACGCCCTTTCGCGGAAGCAGCTTCTTTCCGTTCTGGACCGGGAATTCTCGGAACGCCTTGCGGACTGTCCGGGGCTGGAGTCTAAGGCGGTCCTGCTCTATTCAGGGATGACCGGCGAAGAGGCCGGGACTATCGTTAAAAACAGGGAATGGGAATTAAAGCGTGATGAAAGCCCCGGTTGTTCAAAGCTCCCGGCTCTGGTGCTGAACGCGCCGTCTGTCCGGGTAAGCGCGTCGGTGGAAAAAGCGGCTATGGAACTCCTGGAAGACAAGCGGGCAGAACTGGCCGCGTGCCTTCTGGGCCAGGGGGCTTTGAATGATTAAAGGCCAGGTCATGCGCATATCCGGGCCTATCATCAGGGCTCGGGGTCTGGGCGGCGCGGGTCTCTTCGATGTTGTGGAAGTAGGGGAGAAGCGGCTCATCGGCGAAATAGTCCGGCTTGAAAGCAGCGAGGCTGTGGTCCAGGTTTACGAGGACGACACGGGCCTCATGATAGGCGCCGAGGCGGCTTCCACAGGGCGGCCCCTTTCGGTACTGCTCGGGCCCGGCCTTATCGGTACGATTTACGACGGTATACAGCGGCCCCTGGAAGTTCTGTTTAATCAGAGCGGGGCTTTTATGGAATCAGGCAGCCGCGGGGAGCCCCTGGACCCGGACAGGAAGTGGCCCTTTGTTCCTGATCCGGTATTGGCGGACAAACTGGCAAAAGGGGAAAAAGTTCCGGCAAAACCGGGCCTGATCCTCGGGACTGTCAAGGAAACCGAAAGCATCACCTGTAAGATCATGGTCCCTCCGGCAGTCAAAGCCGGGAACATCGCCTTTCTTGCGCCTCTTGGGGAACTGAACGCCCAGGGCGTCGCTGCCGGTATCGACAGCGGAGAGGAAATCCCGCTGGCCCAGTGGTGGCCTGTGCGCATACCCCGGCCTAACGCGGAACGGCTGCCGCCTGAAATGCCGCTGGTTACAGGCCAACGGGTCATCGACGTGTTCTTCCCGCTTTCCAAAGGGGGCACAGCGGCGATACCCGGCGGTTTCGGCACAGGCAAAACCATGACCCAGCACGCCATTGCCAAGTGGTGCGACGCTGATGTCATCATCTATATCGGCTGCGGGGAACGCGGGAACGAGATGACCGACGTGCTTACCGAATTCCCCCATCTCGTTGATCCCAGGAACGGGCGCTCCCTGATGGAGCGGACCATCCTCATTGCCAACACGAGCAATATGCCCGTAGCCGCCCGGGAGGTTTCGATTTACACCGGCGTAACGCTGGCGGAATTCTACCGGGACATGGGCTACCATGTGGCTATTATGGCGGATTCCACCAGCCGCTGGGCCGAGGCCCTGCGGGAGCTTTCAGGGCGCATGGAGGAAATGCCGGCAGAAGAAGGCTTCCCCGCTTACCTCCCTACAAGGCTGGCTGAATTCTACGAACGCGCCGGGCGGGTCAAAACCCTGTCGGGCAGCGAGGGATCGGTTTCCATTATCGGCGCCGTGTCCCCGCCGGGCGGCGACTTCTCGGAGCCTGTGACCCAGCACACCAAGCGTTTTATCCGCTGTTTCTGGGCCCTGGACCGGGACCTGGCCAACGCCCGGCATTACCCGGCTATTTCCTGGATCGACAGCTATTCCGAATACGCCGATGAGGTAAAGCCCTGGTGGGAAAAAGTTGACCCCCAGTGGGCCGCAGTGCGCCAGAGCGCCCTGGATCTCCTTAAAAAAGAGCAGCGCCTGGCGGAAATCGTCCGCCTCATCGGGCCCGACGCGCTGCCGGACGATCAGCGGCTGGTGCTCATTACCGCGGAAATCGTCAAGAACGGTTTCCTCCAGCAGAACAGCTTTGACGAAATCGATATGTACTGCGTGCCTGCCAAACAGGTGCGGCTCCTGGAACTCATCATGGAATTTCACGACCGTGCGGCTACATGTATCAAACTTGGGGCGCCTCTCTTCAAGATCACTTCCCTGTCTATCAGGGAAGAGCTTTCCCGGCTCAAGAGCGGCATCAGGAACGACGACGCCCAGGGCCTGGCTGAATTTGAGCGGAACATGCGCTCGAGCCTTGGGGAACTGGAGCGGAGCTACCGCACGAGGGAAATGTTATGAAAGGTATTGAATACCGGGGGCTTATCAGGATAGAAGGGCCTGTGGTCATTACCCGCCGGAGCCGGAACGTGGGCTTCAACGAGGTAGTGGCGGTCTATGACCGGGAAGACGGTCGCCGCCTGGGCCGGGTAGTGGACATGAGCGGGGACTGGACCGCGGTCCAGCTCTTCGGCAGCAACACCGGTCTTTCTGCCGATGACAGCAGGGTGGAGTTCCTGGGGAAGCCTATGGAGCTTCGGGTAGGGCCCGGCCTTTTGGGCCGTATCTTCAACGGCCTCGGGGAACCTATCGACGGTTACGGGGACATCTTTTCCTCGACCTGCCTGGACGTGAACGGCCTCCCTATCAACCCCTATGCCCGGACCTATCCCCGGGACTTTATCCAAACCGGCATCTCGGCTATTGACGGGATGAACACCCTGATCCGGGGGCAAAAGCTTCCGATTTTTTCCGGCAACGGCCTTCCCCACAACCGCCTGGCGGCCCAAATCGTCAGGCAGGCCAGGATCATCGACGCCGGCGCTTCCGCAGGAACCGAAGACGCGTCTGAAGCCAAGTCTTCGGAACCCTTTGTCGTGGTCTTTTGCGCCATGGGCGTCAAGTACGACGTGGCCCGTTTCTTCCTGGACGATTTTGAACGCACCGGGGTTTTGGCCAATGTAGTGGTATTCCTTTCCCTGGCTGACGCCCCAAGCCTTGAACGCCTCGTGGCGCCCAGGTGCGCCTTGACAGCGGCTGAATACCTGGCGTACCAAAGGAATATGCACGTTCTGGTTGTCATGACCGACATGACCAACTACTGCGAGGCTCTCAGGGAAGTCTCTTCTATACGCGGCGAGGTTCCCAGCCGCAAAGGCTACCCGGGCTACCTCTATTCCGAATTGGCCAGCCTCTATGAACGGGCAGGGAAGATCGAGGGTTCCACGGGCTCAATCACCCAGATCCCTATCCTCACTATGCCTAACGACGACATCAGCCACCCTATCCCGGATCTTTCGGGCTACATCACGGAAGGCCAAATCGTCCTGGACCGGGAGCTGTCCCAGCGGGGTGTCTATCCCCCGGTAGCGGGCCTCCCCAGCCTTTCCCGGCTCATGAAGGACGGCATCGGCCCAGGTATGACCCGGGAAGACCACAAAGACGTGTCCAGCCAGCTTTTCGCGGCTTATTCCAAAGTAAAGCAGGTGCGGAACCTGGCTTCGATAATCGGCGAAGAGGAGCTTTCGGACTCCGACAAACAGTACCTCAAATTCGGCGAAAAGTTCGAGCAGATCTTCCTTACCCAGGGCGAATTCGAAAACCGCAGCATAAGCCGCACCCTGGACCTGGGCTGGAAAACCCTCACCGAGATCCCCCGCGACGAACTGCTGCGGGTGAAATCCGAATTTATCGGTAAATATTTCGAAGCCGCCCAAAGCATGCGCACGGAGGCGGTCTGATGCCCCGCGAACAGATAGCCCCTACTAAGAGTAACCTTATCAGGGTCAAAGAGCGGCTCAATACCGCGCTGGAAGGCTACGATCTTCTGGAGCAGAAGCGGGAGATCCTCGTTATGGAGCTTATGCGGCAGGTGGAACAGGTGAAGATACTGGAACGGGATTTGGACGCCCGGATTGCCACAGCTTATCCGGCTTTAAAGCGCATGCTGGTTATCGTTGGCAGGGAACGGGCGGACAAGCTTTCCCGAAACATCCGCTACCGTTTTGAGTTGACCGAAAAAAAGGTCGTTACCGCAGGAATGAGCCTTCCGGGGCTGGAAATCAAGCTTCCTGACGTGGAACTTAAGTATTCCCCGGCGAATTCATTTGCGGAATGTGATGAAACCGTGTTAGAATTCTTTAGGTTGCTGAAAATAATAACTGAATTGGCGGCAGTACGGACCATTGCCTGGCGGCTGGCCCGGGAAGTCCGTAAGACCCAGCGGCGGGTAAACGCGCTGGAGAAAATGGTGATTCCTACTGCCAGGGAGACAAAAACGTATATCGAATCGGCGCTTGAGGAGAGGGACCGGGACGCCTTTTTCACAAGTAAGCTGCTTAAAAGAAAGGCCGGAAAGGAATAAAGGAATGATGAAACCCCTTTTTACCAATATTGTGGTCGCTATTACCGGTTCTGACGCTTCTATTTTAGCCGCGAAATATGCCATAGTAATGGCTAAGCTGTATAAGTGCCGGTTGTCCGCTATTTATGTAGTGGATACCGCAACTATCAGGCAGCTTACGTTAAGTAAGATTTTTATCCAGGAAGAAAGCCTGGATTACGAGCGGAGCCTTGAGGCCAACGGGGAGCGCTACCTTTCTTTTGTGGAAGAGCTGTCCCGGGCCAAGGGCGTCAAGGTGGAACGGGAGATTCGCAGAGGCGCGGTGTACACCGAAATCCTGGCTGCTGCGGATGAACGGAGGGCGGATCTGATCGTCCTTGGCGGGTGGGAGAAGGACCGTAGTCCCAGGGATATTATTTCCCATTCCCACCGGGAGATCCTGATAAACGCCAAGTGTACTGTTTTACTGGCGAAGGAGCCCAGTATTGATCAAATTTACAAGCAAAGCTGAGATCCGGGAAGCCCGGCGGCTGAGGCATGAATAATTTAGAATAGGCAGGGTTAATTATGAGAATTGCGGTTATCAGCGCTCCAGGCCGGCGTAAGGGCATTCCTGAATATGTAAAGTCCCTGGCTAAGGGTATGGAGTCCATGGGGCACAGGGTCGATATTATCGACGCCTGGACCGAGGACGGGTTCCGGCTTCCCGGATATGAGTACATCGCTGTCTGCGCGGAAGCGGTTTCCCTGTGGGGAGGCAAGATGCCCGACGTGCTTTCCAGGATCCTCGCTGCCGGGAGCGGCCTGGTCGGCAAGAAGAGCGCGGCGTTCCTTAAAAAGACAGGCCCTATTTTTATCAACAAGGCTCTCTGGAACCTCATGAGGGCTATGGAAAAAGAGGGAATGACCGTTAACTGGAGTGAAATTATCCTCAGCGCCCCGCAGGCCGAAGCTCTGGGTAAACGGATTGGAGCCTAGGGGGTGTGGAAAACTATTACGCCCTTCTGGGCGTTTCCCAGTCCGCTTCGGCCCAGGATATAAAAAAAGCGTTCCGAGAGCGGGCCAAACGGTTCCATCCGGACATTGCCGGGGATGTTGCAGCAGGGGAGATGCGGAAGCTCCTTACTGCCTATAAAGTTCTTTCCGACCAGGAGCGGCGCAGCGAGTACGACAGGAGCTACAGCCGTTTTTCCAGTAAGTATCATTTTGATTACCGCAGCTTCCTGAGGGAGCGGCATGACGATCCTGAAAGCCAGGCGAAGCTGGTGGTTTTTGAACTTTTTCATCAACAGGAAGACGCCGCACTTTCAATATGGGAAGACCAGGGAGGGCTGGATTTTCCTATGGAAAAATACCTGGACCGCGAAGATTGGATGGACTGCGCCTATATTCTTGCCGAAGAGCTTGCGAAACGGGAGCGTTATTATGAGGCCTTTATGCTGCTCCTCTGCCTGATCCGGGAGGAACGGCGGCTGCCCTATTTTTTGCACTTTATGGAAGACGTGGAGGCTTTCCTCAAAGAGCTGGTGCGCCTCAAGCTCCGTTCGTCGGTTGAAAACGCCACGTATGTGGAATGCCTCAGGCTGCTTCTGGATTTGGGTTTTTCGCCCAGAGACGAAGCCAGGTGGATGCGTTCTATGGCTGAAACCCTGATCCGTATGGGAGAGATGGGCAGCGCCGCGAAGGTCTTTCAGGAAGCTTTGAAACGGGACCCGGGGCTTCCCAATGTGGTTCAACTGCGGAGAAAGCTAAAGGTATGATACGGTTAAAAAACGAAAAACAAATAGACGGCATACGCAAATCCTGCAAACTCCTTTCCGCCATGTACCGGGAACTCCTGCCTCTGGTGAAAAGCGGGGTGGAAACTATCGAGCTTGACCGCTGGGTTCACAACTGGATAAAAAAAGCAGGCGGCAAGCCCGCGTTCCTGGGATACGGTCCCAGGAAGAACCCCTTTCCCGGGTCTATCTGTATATCCATCAATGACGAAGTGATACATGGAATACCTTCGAAGCGGAAAATAGCAGAAGGGGACCTGGTTTCCCTGGACTGCGGCATCGACCTGGACGGTTATATCAGCGATCAGGCAGTGACTGTCGAAGCCGGCAAGGTGAGCCCTGCTGCCCATAAACTCAACATAGTTACCAGGGAATGTCTTTACGCGGGGATCAAAGCCGCCAGAGCAGGGGACCGGCTCCTTCAGATTGCCAGGGCAGTCCAGGGCCACGCGCTGGCCCAGGGCTACGGGGTGGTCCACCAGTTCTGCGGCCACGGGGTCGGTCTTGAGGTCCATGAAGATCCCCAGGTAGTCAATGTGCCCCACGGCCCCAACCCCCGCATGACAGGGGGAATGGTCCTGGCTCTGGAGCCTATGATCAACCTCGGGACCGGAGACGTGGAGATCCTGGAGGACGGCTGGACCGTGGTCACTGCGGACCGTAAGCTTTCGGCCCACTGGGAGCATACTATCGCCCTGTTTCCGGATCACACCGAAATCCTTAGCGACCCCATCATGGAGGCCTGACCGGCGGATTTTTTTCTGTAACTATTAGTCAAAAAATTGATTATTATATATAAAGACGGTATTAAGGAAGGTGCTATTAATCTCTAAAACCGCGGTTAGTAAAGATTTGGTTAGTGGAATTTATTTTAAGACAAATCAAGGAGAACAGGAACATGAATCTCACGCAAAGGCTTTCATCTAAAAATTTTTTTATCTTTAATCTTGTGCTTATCGGGGTAATTTTCGGATTTTCCCTGGCGTTTCTTTCTTTCTCATGCTCTACGCCGCAGTCCAAAAACGTGGCGCAGGCCCAGGAAAATCCCGGTTCCCAGGCGGTGATTCCCGAAGACGCCCTTGCAATGGCAGAAGGGCTTCAAGAGGCTTTCCGTTCAGTAGCGGACAAGGTTCTGCCCTCGGTGGTGGAGATAAAAACCGTTTCCGTCCAGAGGCGGCAGACCCCTAACTTTAACGGCATCCCCTGGGAATTCTTCTTCGGCCCCCAGCAGGGCAGCCCTGACACCCAGGAACGGGAATTCCGCTCCCAGGGCCTCGGCTCGGGGATCATCGTCAGGCAGAACAAGGATGTTTATTATGTGCTTACCAATAACCATGTAGTTGACGGCGCCAATGAAATCCAGGTAGCCACTAAAGAGGGAAAAGAATACCCTGCGGAACTCGTCGGCAAGGACAGCCGCCGGGACTTGGCGGTTGTTTCCTTCAAAACCAGCGACTTTTTCCCCCTTGCGGTGCTGGGCAACTCCGATGATATCCGGGTAGGCGACTGGGCTATTGCCATGGGGAACCCCCTGGGCGAACAGTTCTCCTTTTCGGTGACTATGGGCATTGTCAGCGCCGTCGGCCGTACAGGAGGCCCTGCAGGGAATATCAACGATTTTATCCAGACCGACGCGCCTATCAACCAGGGCAACTCAGGCGGGCCTTTGGTGAATATCCGGGGCGAGGTAATCGGTATTAACACCTGGATAGCGAGCAATAACGGAGGCGGTTCCGTAGGCTTGGGGTTTGCCATTCCTATCAACAATGCCAAACGTTCTATCGATGACTTTATCCGGTCCGGCAGCGTCAACGACGGCTGGCTTGGGGTTTCTCTCATCGACGCGGACCGGGATATGGCCCAGGCTCTGGGCGTCGATGGAAAACGGGGCGCCCTGGCTTCACAGGTATTCCTGGGCTCTCCTGCGGATAAAGGGGGCATACGTCCCGGAGACTATATCACCCATGTGGACGGGAAGGAAGTCCGGGGTTATACCCAGCTTACCCAGATGGTAGGGGACATACGGCCCGGGGAAAGGGCGATCTTTACGATTATCCGCGACGGCGCTTCAAAGGACATCGAAGTCAGGATAGAGGCCAGAACCGATGATGTAGCTGCGGATAACAAGAAACTCTGGCCCGGCCTCGTTGTCATCTCTCTGACCGACGCGGTCCGTTCAAGCCTCCAACTGGATAAAAACGCCCAGGGCCTTTTTGTGGCAAATGTGGTTTCAGAAGCCCCTGCGGCTGTTATCGGCCTCCAGCGGGGCGACCGCATCACTGCTGTCAACGACACGCCGGTGAAGGATCTGGCGTCGTTCTACAAGGTCCTCAGGGAGAAGACCGACAAAGAACTCTGGTTCACGTTTATCAGAGGGGACACGACCCTGGAGTCCCTCAAGTTTAAACGGTAGAAGTCCGGGAGCGAAACCGCGCCTTGGCTGCGTTTTTTCCGCAGTCAGGGCGCCATTTTTTTCAGCATTCCAAGGTAAGCGGAACCCCGGACTTTTTCATCAGGGATGAAATTCTTTCCGTCCATGAGGGACATGAATTCGGATTCCACGCAGCCAAGGATGGAATCAAAAAAAGGCGACAGCAGGGGCAGGTCCCCTATAGGGCTGCGGGCGTTAACGGAGTTGGCATACCTTGAGGAATAACGGGAGAGAAGGCCCCGGTTCGCCCGGTTTTCAGCGTAAATATGCCAGAGGAACCATGCCGCCCCTGAACGCAGCACTGCCTCGCCGGAACCGGGCCTGGTTGCAGGCCATTCAATCAGGGTGATATCCTGGGTAGCAGGGACAAAGGAACGTTCCAGGAGGCGGTTGAAGATTTCGTCAGCCGGCCAGTCCCTGCCGGCTGTTATAAACCGCAGGAGATCCGTTTCGGATTTGGTGATCTCGATAAGATCCTTCCAGCTAATACCCTCGCGCTGTACGATTTCCACGGTTTTGCTTCCTGCTTCCAGGTTCCGCAGCTCCCAGGCCCTGTCCCTTCCGGCCCGGCTTGTTTCCCGGTAAAAGGGCTTCTTTTCCAGAAGGGTGAAAGCCAGATCAAAAGCCGCCACAGCTTCGGCATAGCGGTTCAGCTCCAGGAGTATGCGGCCTTCTTCAATTCCGAGTTCCCCTGGGCCTTCATGATCCCCGGCGTTTTTTGCCAGCCCCAGTTCTTCTCTCGCCAGGGCTTCGTGTACTATTTCAAGCCGTTTCTGCCTGTCCTTTTCCAGCCGCGCCTGGAGGATAACCGAAGGCCAGTTGCCGGGCGAAAGCGTTTGGGACCTTTTAAGTTCCTTCTGGGCGTCGACGGTTCTGCCTTCAAGTATGCTGAGCCTTCCTGACCACGCCGCCAGGAGGGCCTGGAATTCCGCGTCCGGAACAGCCTCTTTTTCCATCTCGCCTATTCTCCGGCGCGTGCCTGCAAGAACGTTTTCAACCGGAGCGGATTCAAGGCGTACAATGGTTTCCTCAAGCTCCGCGATATTGATCCTGCCTGATTCGTCCATGCCTGACACGAGGAGATCCTTCTGTACCGACTGGCACGAAAGCGCGAACAGCGCGCAAATAAAAAAGAGGAAGTATCGGGTCAGAATTGTTCCGCGTTTCATGGTTCCTCCTGCCTGAACTGCCACCGGTAGATCCTGTTGTCCATACCCGCTCCGGTACATTCGATTTTTCCGTCCCCGTTCAGATCCGCAAACGCCGGCTTTCCCCAGACCGGGAGGGGGAACCCCTCAAGGGAATTGAAATTCCTGGAATAGCCGTAAAGGGCGTTTCCTTCGCCGGATATAAAGATCTCGGGCCTTTTGTCGCCGTCAGCATCCACGGCGCTTATAAAACCCGACTCCCTGACTTCCAGATTAGGGATCTTCTGGAAAAGTACGTTCCCTTCAAGGCCCACCTGGTAGAGCGCTCCTTCTGCGGAAATTATCCAGAGATACTCGCCGTCGAAAACCGGCTGGACGTAGAACACCCCTTCGAGTTCCTTTGGGAAACCCGGAAAAAGCGCCCCGTTTTCATGGTAAACCGTAAGCTCCCCTGCTTGGGTGATAAAAGCGGCGCAGAGCCTGTCCTGGTGCGCAAAGAGCAAGGGCGAACCGAAGGCAATCCCCGAAACAGGGACCGGCCAGCCGGCGAGGGGGAGGGGGGTCGAATCCATGACCCAGATTTCGCCTAAAAAACTCTTGGGGTAGAACGCGGCGTAGGTCCTGTTCCGCAGATCCAGGAAAGAAGGCGGCGAACGGAGCGCCCATTCGAAAACCCTGCCCCATGGGGACTGGACGCCTTTTGCGTCTACAGTGTGAACCGAACCGTCCTCGCCTGAGAGGTAGAGTTTTCCTCCTTTTGCAGCAGGAGCCGCCGAAAGCCGGAGCCCTGTGATAACCGGGAACCCCGAGACCGCCTCAAGATCGGCGTTAGTCAGAATCACCCTTCCCTGGGAACTCACTACCCAGACGCCGCCTTCTATCCCCTCTGCAGGGATAACCCAGAGGGAACCGGGGACCGGAAGTTCCCGGACGCTCTGGTCCGCGGGATTTACCGCCGCCGCCGCGCCGTCTTTGGTAAGGAGGATTCTGGCTCCGCTGTTCCTCCCGGGAGGCAGGGCGTAAACCTGGTTCCCGGCCTTACCGCCCAGGTTGAAGGGGTAGCCCTGCAGGAGCGAGAGCCCCCTGCCGGAGCCGGGAATGGCCGAAAGATGAACTCCCAGCCTGCGGTTGTCCAGCGAAAGTCGGACCAGCCCCTGGCGGTAAAGTCTGAGGATCGCATTTACCATAGCGCCGCCTCTGAGGAAGAACGGCAGGGACCGGTCCAGGGAATAGAAGATGCCGAAACTGGATTGGGCCGGGCCGGACTCAGACAGGGTCCGCCAGAGATCCGTCCTGATAAGGCTGGAATTTTTCCGCACCGAGTTTACCGCTTCCAGGAGGGACTCGGCGGATTCAGAAAGGAAAAGGCAGCCTTCGTGGATCGTGTAGTAAGGCGAAGGGATGCGTATCCCCATAGAGACGAGGAGGGAATCCAGGAAGCCCGGCAGCTCGATCCTGGGAAGCCTGGTGCCGTCCAGGTTGAGCTGGATGTTTTCGTTAAGCACAATGGACTTGAAAGCTTTGTTGAAAACTTCCTGGCGCTTCTTTTCGTCCCGTACTTCTATGATGATCACCGGGTTGGGCCTGCCTTCTAAGCCCATAAGGGCGAACTCAGTCCCTGTCCAGGAGTAGAGGAGTTCCTCGATACTGAGGCCCAGGAGGCTGCGCGAAGACGAGTCCGCCTTTTTCCAGGGCTCCGCCACGTTAGAACCAGGGACACTGGCTGCGGCGTCGATAATATCTTTTAGCGGCCCTGCGGAAACTATCGTAGCGTACTGGGCGCTGCCGCTCAACATACGGGTCAGTGCGGCGGCGTCGGAATTGCGGGCCAGAATATTCTCCAGTCCCTTGTTCCCGGACGAAAGGGCCGCCGCCAGGGCGATGTCCAGCTTTTTCGGCTCTACCGAAAGGACCGCCTCGACAGGCCCCGAAAACCGGAACTCTTCGAGAGCCGCAACGACCAGCGGGTCGGCTTCGGTAAGAAAGCCTTTGAGGAAATCCGGCGAGACGAGGAACCCGATGTCGAAATCTTCGGCGTAAAAAGCCTTGTTGTCCTGCCCCTGTCTGTCGCCGTCCCTGGAGGTTCCGGCCATAACGGACTCGAAAAGCCCGGAGTTATCGGAGATGATAAGGAGGTTGCGGTAAGGGCCGATATAGAGAACCTTCCCGCCTTCTATACGGTATTCGAAACGGGAATTTTTCCCTCCTTGCACGTAGTAAAGGCCCGGCACGGTGATCCGTCCTGCCAGGAACGGGAGGACCCTCATCAGGGGGGAAAGGAACCCAATGTCCCAGGCAGCCAGCAGTCTGTCCTCAGGCAGGATAGCGGCGTCGAGCCTTCCCCGGGCGGCCAGGCGCAGCCAGCGGTTTTCCATGAAGCCTTTCTCCCGGAACCTCGTGAGCTGCGGCAGAAAAGGGGCGAACTCCGGAAGGGCAAGGATTTCCGGCAAAGGATCGTGGTTCAAAAGCCGCTCTGTCAGACGGGCCGGGTTGGGTATCCTGGCGTACAGGCGGTAGGAGTCGGGTATCACCGAACCGGGGCTTATCCTCCCGATAAGGGACAAACCTGCGGCGATAAGGGGAATAAGGACGATAACTGCCAGCACAATGAGGAACGCCCGCAGGAACCTTACGATAAACGGCTTTTTCTTTCCCTTGTTCCTCATAGGGGATCATTTTCATCATAAATGACAAAAAAATCAACAGAGTATATAATAAGGCGTTACAAAGACATCATAATGAAGAATGGAAGGGGGAAAGAGGCATGAAAAAGACCATCAACTGGGCGCTTGCGGGAACCGGGGGCATTTCCAACCGTTTTCTTACCGGCCTTAGGGCCGTCGAAGGCGCGCATGCTCTGGCGGTAGTTTCAAGGACCAGGGAAAACGCCGAAGCTTTCGCGGCCCGGTACGGCATAGAAAAGAGTTTCGACAGCTTTGACCGTATGCTGGAGGATCCTTCGATAGACGCCGTTTATATCGGCACTCCCCACACCCTCCATCGGGATATGGCGGTAAAAGCCCTTAAGGCCAAAAAGGCGGTGCTCTGCGAAAAGCCTGCGGCAGTCAACGCCGGGGAACTGGGCGAGATGATACAAGCGGCGCGGGATAACCGCTGCTTTTTTATGGAAGCCATGTGGACGCGCTTTACTCCGCCTCTCGCTAAGGTCAGGGAATGGCTTGCCCAGGGCTTAATCGGGGAAGTGAAGGTGATGCAGGCCAACTTCGGGTTCAGCGCTCCCTTCAATCCCCAAAGCCGGCTTTTTGACCCCAGCCTCGCGGGAGGCTGCCTTCTTGACGCCGGCGTCTATCCCCTGTCCCTTGCTTCCATGGTATTTGGCGGCAAAAAGCCTGAACGCATCGTTTCCCATCTTTACTTCGGCGAAGCCGGAACCGACGAGGAAGCGCTGGTGATCCTCTCCTACGGCGGCCCTCGTTTGGCCTATGCCGCGGCGGCAAACCGCACGGCTATGAAAAACGACGGCTGGATCTACGGAACCCAGGGGAAAATCCACCTTCCGGATTTTGTCTTCTCCCACAGCGCCGAACTGCTCCTGGACGGACGTTACAACTACCGCTACGAAGGCGACTTTCTTTCCAACGGCTACAACTACGAAACCGAAGAAGTGATGAACTGCATCCGGGAAGGCAGGACGGAAAGCCCCGTGATGAGCTGGGACGAATCCCTGGTCCTTATGGAAACCATGGACGCCGTCCGGGCCCAGTGGAACTACAAGTACCCAGGCGAGAAGGGCTAAAGTTGATCTGCAAAGTTACGGCACGATAGCGGTTGCGATGTCCCCGTATTTGCCTTTTTCCCCTTCGCGCTCTATTTCCCAGCGCCCTGCCATGTAGATCCTCTTGCCGCGGTCAGCTTCGCTGAACTCCAGCGTATGGGGGCTGTTGGTGTCGAAGGCGGAATTCGGCAGGTCCCGGTCAATGTCTTCTGGCGGTTCGGTACGGAAGTCCCAGCGGATTTCGATGCCGTGCACGTCCGCAGGTTTGCCCCGCCTCGCGCTCCCCTTGTCCCTGTAGGGGATGACAAGCTGCCGGGGGTTTCCTGCCCTGGGGCTTAACTCCGGCACCGTAGCCGGGACCGGGATGCGCTCCCTCCGGGGTTTCTTGTTGTGGACGCCCATGTCCTCCCGTTCCTGGTTGGTTACCTGCTTCCACATGAGCCACTGGCCCACAAAGGGGCGGACCACCGCTTCCGCAGCGGCCCGTGCTTCGTCTTTTACCAGCGTCTGCGCGGGGGTGTGGGGGACCAGGGTGGGCTCGTAGGCCGCGTACCAGGCGTTCCCGGCTTCGACAAGCAGGGCCACTTCTTCCGGCGGGATGTGGGTCCAAGCCGGAGGGTTCCCGGTGGTCTTCATGACGACGTACAGGATCAGGTTTCTGAGCCAGATGTTGAACGCCGCGTCGTTTGCGGGGATGTTATCGTTTGTTCTTGACATATCTTTGCTCCCTTTACTATGTGTTTCTGACTGTTCCCGGACGATTCGGGAGTGTTCCCGAGCCGTCCGGGAAGGTTCCCGGACCATCCGGGAGTGTTCCCGAATCATCCGGGGGTGTTCCCGGACCGTCCGGGAAGGTTCCCGAAGGGCCCCAAAGGGGCGGGTAGTG
>JAITEW010000156.1 GCA_031281855.1 Treponema sp. | reverse complement strand
GGACCAGCCGGAGGACGCCAAGCGGGCCTTCGAATTCGGCGCCCAGGGGGTAGGGCTCTGCCGGACCGAGCATATGTTCTTTGACAAGGACAAGCTCATCCACTTCCGCGCCATGATCGCCGCAGACACCGTGACGGGCCGGAAGGAGGCGCTCCAAAAGATTCTTCCCCTGCAGCAACAGGATTTCTACGGAATTTTTAAAGCCATGGAGGGCAGGCCGGTGACTATTCGGCTTCTGGATCCGCCGCTCCATGAATTTGTCCCCCACACTCCGGAGGAGATCCGGGAGCTTGCGGAACACATCGGCATTAGCGTGGAGGCCTTGGAACCGAAACTCGACAAGCTGCGGGAGGCCAACCCCATGCTCGGCCACCGGGGCTGTCGTTTGGCGGTGACCTACCCGGAAATTTACGATATGCAGGTTGAAGCCATTGCCCTGGCCGTGGTGGATTGTGTCAGGGAAAACATTCCGGTTGACCCGGAGATCATGATCCCCATCGTGGCCACCTCCCGGGAGTTGGAGCTGCTGCGCCCCAACGCTGAAAGGGTTCTTAAGGAAGTGTTTGACCAGGCGGGGATACAACTCCCCGTCAAGATAGGCGCCATGATCGAAGTGCCCCGGGCGGCGATTCGCTCCGCCCACATAGCCAAATATGCGGACTTCTTCAGCTTCGGCACCAACGATCTTACCCAGATGACCTTTGGCTTTAGCCGGGACGATGTGGCGTCCTTCCTGCCCGCGTACCTGGAAAAGAACGTTCTTGAAGTAGACCCCTTCAAGTCCATTGATGAAAACGGGGTGGGTTTTCTTGTCCGCTACGCCGTCGAGCAGGGCCGTTCGGTTAATCCGTCCCTCCAGATCGGCATCTGCGGCGAACACGGAGGCGATCCCGCCACCATCGACTTCTGCTACCGCTCGGGCTTAAGCTATGTTTCCTGCTCCCCCTTCCGGGTGCCCCAGGCCAGGCTTGCCGGAGCCCAGGCGGTGATCAACAATTCCCTCAAGGGCAAGGCCAAAGCAGCCGCAAAAGAAATCGCTCCCAAGGTAAGAACCGCGGCCGTCAAGGCAAAGTCGGCGGTTTCCGACATCTCGTCTAAAGCCATGGCCGCCGCCAAAACTAAGGCCGCTCCCAAAGCGATAGCCGCCGCCGCCAAGACCAAGGCCGCTCCCAAAGCCAAAGCCGCCGCCGCCAAGGTAAAGACCGCCGTCGCCAAAGCGAAGGCCACGGCGAAACCCAAAGCGAAGGCTGTGGCCGCCAAGGTCAAGGCCACCGCAGCAAAAGCCAAAGGCAAGGTTTCGTCCAAAAAGAAGAAATAGCAATAAGCCTACCCCGTTGCAGCGCAGCGGGGTAGGTGGTTCTTACGCGGCGTTAGCCTTGGGCTTAATGCCCTACCCGGCAATTTCCCCAATGGCTTCGATTTCAACCAACACGCCTCGGGGGAGTTGCTTGGCCGCCACCGCGGAACGGGCGGGTTTTCCTGGAAAGTACTGAGCGAAAACTTCGTTAAAGGGAGCAAAATCGTTCATATCCGCGAGGAAGCAGGTGGTTTTGACCACATGGTCCAGAGAGGACCCTGCGGCTTCCAGAACCGCCTTGAGGTTTTTCATAACCTGTTCAGCCTGTTCTTTTATGCCCGTTCCTACGACCTCTCCCGTTTTGGGATCCAGGGGAATCTGACCGGAGGAAAACACCAGCCCCCCTGACGCCACCGCCTGGGAGTAGGGACCGATAGCGGCTGGAGCCGCGCTTGTTTGAATAATCTTCATGGATAGTTCTCCTTTTAATAGGGTTATGCAGAGCCCATTGAATAAATAATTTTCCTTTTATTCCACTAAACATTAGTTTAGCACAAAACCCTCCAAACGGCTCATTGACTAAACCGGCTGTTTGCGGCTATAGTGATAACCGTTTCCTTGCCGCCTTAGCTCAGCAGGTAGAGCGCTTGACTTGTAATCATGAGGTCTCCGGTTCGATTCCGGGAGGCGGCTTGGAGGCCCTTTGCGGGGGGACAGCCCTTTGCGGGGGGCTTGAAAAATCTTTTTAAAAATAGTATTGATTAGGTGTCGTTTAGACGATTATAACTAGGGCTGTCCTAAAACTTCAGTTTTGAAACAGCCACAACTATCGGGGAGTTTCCAGAGCGGTCAAATGGGGCAGACTGTAAATCTGTTGGCTCAGCCTTCGAAGGTTCGAATCCTCCACTCCCCAAAGTGAGCTAATTCCTTATGTAGTAAGGAGTTAGAAAATAGGACTACCCGACAGCGGGCGTTCACAAACCTATATGGATGAAAAACGACACATAGAACGACATAAAAAGCCGTTCTCAATGCCGTTTCCAGAGGGTGTGGACGTGAACAAATATCCCTTCTCTATTTTCAAACGGGCTTCCCGGCCCTGTTACTTGGTCGCTTTCAAAGACGAATCCGGCAAGTTTTTACCGCCTATTTCCACGAAAAAGACCACGGAGGCCGAAGCCTTCAAAGTCGCTTTCCAATGGCTTCAGGAGGGTATCCCCCAAAAGCAGGAGACCGTAAGGGTCAAGCAGCTTTCTTTGAAAAGCCTTGTCCGGGGCGTCGCTACCGGAAAGGAAGCGGAAACGGTTCTGAAAGAACTGAAGCGCCTGGGCTTTTTGAAGGGGTACATCCTGACCGGCACGGACAAGGCCCGGGACCTAGCGGAATTCCTGGCCGGTTTCTGGGACTGGAAAACAAGCCCCTATGTCCAGGAGAAATTACGGAAAAAACACGGCATCCATGAAACCCACTGCCTGCAGATGGCCCGCGCCATACGGATGTACTGGAAGCCGTATTTTGAGGGGCGGCTCCTGGGGGAGATTACCCGGCAGGACTTGAATGACTTTATTGACTGGATGGGCAAGACAGATCTGTCGGCGGCCCGGAAAAACATCATCATCCGCGCCGGGACCACAGCACTTAAATGGGCTTACCACCGGGAAATGACGGATCAGGACCTGTCTGCCGGAATCATCTACTTTTCAGGCAGGCCGAAGGAACGCCAGATACTCAGCCCGGAACAGGCGGCGGCGGTTTTCCGCGTCCCCTGGAAAGACGAGCGCACCAGGCTTGCAAACCTGCTTGCGGCGGTTACCGGCCTGCGCTCCGGGGAAATCAAAGCCCTGCGGGTCCAGGACATAGGCCGGGACTGCCTGTATATCCGGTATTCCTACAGCCGCATTGAGGGCATGAAGACGACTAAAACCAACGAGCC
>JAITEW010000215.1 GCA_031281855.1 Treponema sp. | reverse complement strand
GCCATACTGGTTATGACCCTGATAACGATTCTCTTTGGCGGCGGCCTTATACCCACCTTCCTGGTGGTAAACGCTGTGGGGATTTACGACACCCTGTGGGCCATGATTATCCCCGGACTGGTGGATTCCTGGTCGGTCCTTATATTCAGGCAGTTTTTTATGAATACCCCTGAATCCATAGAAGAGTCCGCACGTATAGACGGCGCCGGGGAGATCAAGATCATGTGGGTTATTATCGTTCCTCTAAGCAAGGCGGTTATCGCCGCCCTTACCTTGTTCATGGCGGTAGGTCACTGGAATTCCTGGTTTGACGCGGCGGTATTTATAAAAAACGAGAATTTGAAACCTTTCCAGCTTCTTATGCGGAATCTTTTTGTGAATACCAATCTGGCCATAGAGATGCAGCTTAACCAGGGAGCCTTCGCGCTGATGAGCCGCGTAAGCCCCCACAGTACCCGCATGGCCATTACCGTGGTGGGGACTATCCCCATTCTCTGTATTTACCCGTTCCTCCAGAAATACTTCACCAAAGGCGTGTATATGGGGGCGGTTAAAGAATAGGCACTTGGCCCGCTTGAGCGGGTTTATATTTTTTTTAAGGAGAAATGATATGAAAAAGATCATTTCAGGTATGGCGGTTCTATCCCTAGTGCTGGCGCTGGCGGCGGCGCCTGTGTTCGCTGCAGGAGGCAGCCAGGCCCAGACGGGCGGCAATAAGGTGATAGAGATATTTGAGGTTGGGTGGTCCTCAACTCCCGTAGAGCCTCCGGATCCGTATAACGATTATCTCAACAGCTTGAGCGACGGCTACACATGGAAGCTGACGACTCCCGCGGATTTTACGTCGGAACTGACAACCAGGGCTGCGGCGGGTTCCATGCCGGATGTCATCGTGTTTAACAGCAGTCAGCTTCTTTTCAGTCTCTACGATCAGGGTATTCTGCTTGAAGACTGGAACCCCTATAAAAACACGATGCCCAAGACCTTCAACAGTATAGGCGATATACAGACGAGATTTTTTACTGTAAACAATAAACTCATCTGTGTTCCAACCAAGGGAGGCGACCGGGACTGGAGTTTTATGATCCGCCAAGACTGGCTTGACAAGCTGGGCCTCAAAATGCCCACTACGCCGGAAGAGCTTATCGCCGTAGGCCAAGCATTTACCTTCAATGATCCCGATGGGAACGGCAGGAACGACACCTACGGCTTTACGGCCGCCGGTGGTGGTGGGTTGGGCGAAATGACCAGTGTGGGACTTTTTTTCGGCCCTACCGGGTACTATGTGGAAAACAATACGGTCCGGCACCCCATTACCGACGGCAATTACAAATTAACCCTGGATGTGATAAAAAAAATAGTAGACCTCCAGATTATCGATCCCGATTGGTATACCCGGGGCTGGCAGGAACGGAAACCGGATCTTTTCCAGGGAAAATACGGTATCGTATGGTATCCGCCTGATGCGTTACTTTCCGAAACCGAAGGCGGCAGAGGAGATGGGGCTGTGGTAAACTGGTATTCTGCTATAGCGCCCCTGCCCAAGGGAAACGAAAAAGGCGGCAAACTAGCTCCTCTGACTCCCTTCGGTACAATCAGAACCGCATCGGCAACGGCAGGGAAGGATACAGAAAAAATGGCGGTTATCGCTAAAATTCTTGAAAATTTTGCCCTTCCCGGGGTTGAGTATTGGAAGCTCCTCAGGGGGTACCAGATTGACAAGTATGATATGGTAGTACTGCCCGGTGGAAACGGGTATTTCAACCATGGGCCCATAAGCGCGACAAGGGGATCCCGGGCGGGTTCCCATGAAGGCCAGAATTTCGGGCTCTGGAACTGGAATCAATGGATTTCCATTAATTCGCCTGAAGGCTTGGCTTATCAAGGTTCAACAGATGAACCGGACCAGGTTACTTTTAAAGCCGTAGCTTTGGGCACTCAGTTAGCGGCATTACCCCATTATTCAGACGAGGCGTCCCTCCTGAACCTGAATAACGATAACACCCAACAGGCAAATACGGTGCTGAATGAATTCTCCATCCAGTATATACTTGGACAGACTTCGGATTACGATGGCTTTGTGCGGCGCTGGCTCGCGGCCGGCGGGCAGGCCCTGCTGGACGAAGCTGCTCAACAGTTAAAAGGCTACGGCGTTATAAAGTAAACAACGGAGGATAGCGGAACAGGCGGCTCCCCGGAGCCGCTTGTTCATGCTTTCATACATGAGGCTGTAAAAAATGCCGGATATGATATACTCGGTATAAATCAAGACACAAGGAGCATTTTATGGCAGAGATTCTTTCAAAACCCGACTACGAGGCGTCTATCGCCGCGAGCCTGGACAAGCGTATGGCATGGTGGCGGGAGGCCCGCTTCGGCATGTTCGTTCACTTCGGGCTTTATTCCGTTCTGGGCAGGCACGAGTGGGCTATGGCTGTCGAGAGCTGTCCGGTACAGGAGTACGAAAAACTGGCGGACCGCTTCCAGCCCAAACCCGGGGCCCCAAAAGAGTGGGCGAAGCTGGCAAAAGCCGCGGGCATGAAGTACATGGTCATGACTACCCGCCATCACGAAGGTTTTTCCCTCTGGGATTCAAAGGTCAATCCCTATAACAGCGTCAACTACGGGCCAAAGCGGGACATTGTAAAGGAATTCGTTGAAGCCTGCCGGGAAAACGATCTCCGCATCGGCTTCTACTCGTCCCTTATGGACTGGCACCACCCCGACGGCGGGGCTGCGGCCCACGACAGCGCAGCCAGGAAGCGCTTCAACGATTACACCTACGCCCTCAACGAGGAACTTCTTACCCGGTACGGCAAAATCGACATACTCTGGTACGATGCCGCCTTACCCATGCAGAGCTGGGAAGGCTGGAATTCTTTGGAAATGAACCAACGCCTCAGGGCCATACAGCCGGACATTATCATCAACAACCGGAGCCATCTGAACGAGGACTTCGGCACCCCTGAGGAGAACGTTACTGCGGATAAGAACCGGGACTGGGAAGCCTGTATGACTTTCAACGGCCTCTCATGGGGTTATGTGGACGCCGCCCAGGTCGCCCCTTACAGTTACAACGCCCAGCGTATTTTAAGGATGCTTGCCACCTGCGCCCACGGCGGCGGTAACCTTCTGCTCAACATCGGGCCGGCCCCGGACGGTTCGGTTCCCCCTGAGGCGGTAGAACCCCTCAAGACCGTGGGGAGATGGCTTGCCCAATACGGGGAATGCGCCTACGGCAAGGTGGACCGCGTCGCCGAAGATTGGTTTTACGTCAGCCAGGTTTGCAGCGTCAGCATCAAGGGCAATACCGCGTACCTCTGGAACTGGATCTGGCCCACAAACGGCGACTTCGCTGTCGGCGGGTTTACCTCCAAACTCAAGTCAGCCAGGGTGCTGGGATCAGGGGTGAATCTCAGGTTCACCCAGGAAAAGTACCGCATCGTTTTTAACGATGTGCCCAAAGAGCCGCAGGACAAGATCGCCGGCGTAGCGGTAATCGCTCTGGAATTCGAAGGGAAACCCGAAGTAGTGCGCTTCCCTACCACGCTGCCCATGGCAATCTGGTTGACGGCTGAGAACCATTGAACCGTATTTGTGGAAAAAAAGGAAGAATAATCGGAGGAATAATCGTATGAACAAGGCAGAAACGCTTATCGCAAAATACCTCGATGAAATCGACGAAGTGTATCCGCCTGAACGGAAGCAAAAAACAACCGTCCGCTCGGAACGATTCTGGAACGGCGAAAAGGCGGCGGACAGGATTCCCTATGCGGCGATGGTTTTCGGAGCGGTAAACGATATTCCCGATGACCTTGCCCCACAGGACAGGGAACTTATCGCCGCCCTTGCGGGGATAGCGCAGCACGGGAGGGAATGGAATGACGACTA
>JAITEW010000106.1 GCA_031281855.1 Treponema sp. | reverse complement strand
ATACGGAGTCGGCCCCTCTGCAGTTCACGTCCAACGAGTCTATTGACGAATTGCTCCTTAACGCCCTTTACGCCCACAATAAGAACCAGTTTGCAGAGGCCATTGCCTTTTACACCCGCATACTGGAACTCAAGCCTGTTGAAAATATCGCTTCGCTTATATACAAGCACCGGGGTATGGCTTTTTTTGCGCGTTCCCACTACGAAGAGGCTCTCGCGGACTTTGACAAATCCCTGGAACTGGATCCGGGTTCCTACAAATCCTCTTACTATTCGGGCATAATTTTGGCCGTACTGCGGAAGTACTCTGAAGCGATAGAGGCTTTTAACAAATCCCTGGAACTAAACCCCTACCAGCCGTACTGTTTTTACCGCAGAGGCCAGGTTTATTACCACATGGAAGACTATCCCCAGGCTCTGGCGGACTGTGAATCCGCCTTGGCCCTGGAATCCTTTGAAGCAGCCAGCAAATTCAGGCAGCTCCTTTTGAATAAGCTCAAGATGTGAGGTTCGGCTTATTGGAGGCCCATGGCCGTTTCCACAGGCAGGGACAGAACCAGGCCCGCGGCTTCTGAGGTAACGCCGTATTCCCGGCAAAGGGCCTGCATGATATCAAGCTTGCGTTCCTTTTCAGCAAGAATGATGATTATTTCTTTTTCTTCCTGTACCGATATGCCGAAAAACTTGACCGGCCCTTCATGCATCAGGCCCCTGGCGTTAACCACCGTGCCGCCTCCGGCGCCGGCTTCCCTGGCTGCGGCCATAATGGCGTCGCTGTACCCCTGGTTCGCTACAGTAACGATAAGTTCGTATTTGGCGTTGTCATTCATGTTCTCTTTCTCCTTTTCAGAATACTGGGCAGCTTCCTTTTGAGCGCTCTCTTTGAAAACCCTGAGCAAAGGGTTGTTTATCCCCGAAAGCGGGACGCTGAAAGCGATTCCCGTCCCGGGCCGGTAAAAGCCCAGGGTCCTGCTCGTTTCCCGGAACAATGCCGGAACCATACAGTCCTGTTCTATACAGATACAAACCGCCTTCTCCCCTGCGCCCAGTCCCAGGAGGTTCAGCATGTCCGAACTGGCGGTGCCCCTTGCTTTGGCGATAAAATGAAAACGCACGTTTGTCCGGGCGAAAACTTCCGAAAGCTCGTCAGCTTTCTCCCAATCCAGGATAAAGAAAAGGCATTTTAAAGCCGGACGATAAACCGGTTTCGATTCTTCAGGATTCATTTATCCTCCTCCTGATATTTATACTCGGTAATGCCGCTGATATCGTCTTCTTTACGGATTTTCAGTTCTTCTTCTATCAGCCTGGCAGCGGCTTTCATGCTGCGGCCGTATATAAGCCCTAAAAGCTGAATGATAATCAGCGGCGTCATGGCCACCATGGCTACAATGCCGAAGGCGTCGGTCATCAGGTTTCCGCCGGCTCCCTCGCAGGCGCCCATAGCCAGGGGCAGCAGGAAGGTGGATGTCATGGGCCCGGAACAGACGCCGCCGGAATCAAAGGCGATGCCTGTAAATATTTTAGGGACGAAAAAACTGAGCGCCAGGGAAAAAGCGTAGCCCGGAATAAGGATCCACATGATGGAAAGCCCTGTGAGGATCCTTACCATGGTCAGACCCAGGGCGATGGACATGCCGACGGAAAGCCCCCGGTTCATCACCTTTTGGGGTATAGCGCCCTGGGATACGTCTTCCACCTGTTTGTTGAGCACATGGACCGCCGGTTCCGCTGCTACGATAAAATACCCGATCAGCATGCCCAGGGGGATCAAAAGCCACTTAAAAGGCGATGCGGCCAGCTCGGAACCGAAGAGATGCCCTACAGGGATAAAGCCGACGTTCACGCCTGTAAGGAAGATCACGAGGCCGAAAAGGGTATAGATAAAGCCAACCGCGATGCGGCCCAGTTGGCGTTTCTGATAGCGCCTGGAAAAAATCTGGAAAATGATAAAAAAACCCACAATAGCCGCCAGCGCGATGCAGACTTCCTTGAAATAAACCGGGAATTCCCTGGCAAAGTGCAGAACCACCTCCCGGGAATTTTCCGCCTTAGGGACAGGGCTTGTTCCCACATCGGCCCCGCTGGGACGGTAGAATATCCCGAGGAACAGCACCGCCAGTATGGGGCCGATGCTGCAGAGGGCCACGAACCCGAAACTGTCTTCCTGGGAAGTTTTGTCCCCCCTAAGGGAGGCAAGCCCCAGGCCCATGGCCAGCATAAAGGGGACTGTAATAGGCCCTGTGGTAACGCCTCCGGAATCAAAGGCCACAGGAATAAAAGTGCCGGGCGTAAAAGCGGCTATTACAAAGACAACAATATAAAACCCCACAAGAAGCAGCCTAAGGGGAATTTGAAAAATAACCCTCAACACCGCGATGGCGAGAAAAACCCCCACGCCAAGCCCTACGGTTACTATCAGAATACTATTGGGTACCGACGAAACCTGCTCGGCAAGAACCTGCAGATCCGGTTCAGCTATCGTGATAATCAGCCCCATGACAAAGCTGATGAACAGGGCCAGGGCCAGGCTTGACTTTTTGGTAAGCTGCGCGCCGATGCCTTCGCCCATAGGCATCATGGCCATGTCCGCGCCGAGGGTGAAAAAGCCCATGCCGACAACGAGCAGCGCCGAGCCGGCCAGGAACATCAGTATAGTGCCCGAAGGCATGGGAACCAGCACGACGCTTGTTACCAGTACAATCACCGTTATAGGCAGTACCGAGGAAAAAGCTTCGATTAATTTTTCTTTCAGGACTTTGTTCATGCCGCCGTTCCCTGCAGAAGCGCCGCGACCCGTTCTTTGGAAACGGCTTTGAGCAGTTGATCCCGCACATCCTTGTTAGTCAGTACTGTACTTACCGCTGACAGAAATTGCAAATGGGGGCCCGCGGTTTTGCGGGGCGAAAGGAACAGGATGAACAGGGTTGAAGGGTTCCCGTCGATGGACCCGAAGTCGGCTCCTCCGGGTTTTATGCCCACTGCCGCCGCGGTTTCCGTTACGCCGTCGGATTTCGCGTGAGGCAGGGCTACGCCGTCCTGCATGCCGGTGCTCATTATTTCCTCCCGATCCAGCACGTCGTTCAGCGCCCGGTTCCGGTCCGCGAGTTTTCCCTGCGTATAAAGAACGTCAATAAGTTCCTCGATTATCTCCCTTTTGTTTTTGCCTGCCAGGTTTAACACGACGCATTCAGGCTTTATGGGCGCCAGAAGCTCGTTGTTCATCCGGCCTTCCGATCCTGTCAGATTTTCTTTGAGCGCCCTGGGGTTTGAGGAATTCTTAAGATCGTGAATTGACTTGTTGAGATTCAGGATAACTTCAAACATGGCGGTTTTCACAAAAGGCATGTCTGTTTTCAGGGTTTCGATGGTAACGGTGCTTTCCTCTTCGGTGATTGAAAGGGAGATGTCGCCTTTGCGCGCCTGGGACAGCCCTTCGTCGATATTCATCATCTGGACATAAAAACCTTCGGCCCTGAGGTTTTTGAGAAGCGTGTCTATGACAAGATCCGCGATTTCATCGTTATGGAATTCCCAGACTTCGGCAGCCGAATTATCATCTTTCGCCGCTTTTTTTGTGCCCGTTCCGGGAATGCGGAGCGTCGCTGAAAGGATCTGAGGCGCCGCGAGGGTGGTGATAAAGGTCATGAGGATGATAACCGAAAAAATCTGGTTGTCCAGAATACCCATAGAAAGGCCGATGCCCGCGATGATAAGGGCCACTTCGCCGCGCGGAACCATGCCTGTGCCGATGCGCAGCGCGCCTTTGAGGTTAAAGCCCAGGAACAACGCCGGGATTCCGCAGCCCAAAACCTTGGCGGCAATAGCGGCGGCTGTATACGCTGCCCCGAAAATCAACACAGGAACAGAGAGGATCTCCCTGACATTCACCATCATCCCCATGACGGCGAAAAAGAGGGGTACGAAAAATTCATAAAGACCGTGTATGCGTTCCTGGATAATAGGGGCGATGTCGGTTTTTGAAAGGGACAGCCCTGATATGTACGCGCCGATGATCATCGCCAGGCCCTGTTTTT
>JAITEW010000038.1 GCA_031281855.1 Treponema sp. | reverse complement strand
TATATCTTTATGGAAAATGATGAAATATCCGCTATGGGAATTGTCATTTCCGGCGCGGTTCATTTGGTACGGGATGACTTTTGGGGGAACAGGACGATTATAGCCCGTATCGCTGCCGGGGAAATTTTCGCTGAATCCTTTGCCTGTGGGAAGACCGGACGGCTCCCCTTGAGCGCCATAGCCGTTGAAAAAACCGAGGCGCTTTTTATCCATGCCCAAAAAATAAGCGCCCTATGCGCTTCGGCCTGCCCGTTCCATACAAGAATTTTAAATAATATGATTCAGGAACTTGCCGGAAAAAATGTCACGCTTATAAATAAAATCGAGCATATTACCCAGCACAGTACCAGGGAAAAACTTATTTCCTATTTATCCGCAGAGGCGAAGGTATCGGGCAATTCCAGTTTTGACATTCCCTTTAACCGCGAGGAATTGGCGGAATTTCTTTCGGTAGACCGAAGCGCCATGTCTTCCGAACTTGGACGCATGAAAACCGACGGTCTTTTAACATTCAGGAAGAACCATTTTACCCTTTTGATGAAAAAAGTAAATGCTTTTGCCCTGGTAGAAGGCGCTTCCCCCCCTCTTCCCTAACTACGAGAATTTTGCTATAGTTTTCGCAGTCATAACGAAGAGAGGAACTTATTGTATGATTCGAGGCGGCGATATTACTAAAGGAAGCTGTTTGCTTCAGAACGGGCAGCCCTATCTGGTAGTGGAACGGGAATTCCACAACCCCGGGAAGGGAACCGCCATTGCCCGGGTAAAGATGAAGAGCATCAAGGACGGGTCGGTGCTGACGCTGACTATTCCGACGCAGCAGGAAATTGAAGACGCCCAGGTGGACTACCATACCTGCCAGTTTCAGTACGCGGATCAGGAAAACTATCATTTTATGGATAATGAATCCTATGAACAGTACGAAATACCCATGACAGGAAACGAGGACAAAAAATACTACCTCAAGGAAGGCGAGTCCTACGAGCTGACGTTCTGGGAAAGCAAGGTTATTGATATCGCGATTCCCTACAAGATGGTCTTTACCGTAGCTGAGTCGGAAAATTATGTCAAAGGCGATACCGTTTCCGGGGCTACTAAGCCTGTAACCACCGAAACTGGCCTTACCGTCAGGGTCCCTCTTTTTATCAAACAAGGTGAAAAGATACGGATCAACACTGAAACCAACGAATACGTCGAACGGGTTAACGAGTAAGAATCCCTACATAGAAGCTTACGGAACAAAAGAAGCGGTCTTTAGGTTCCGTAAGAGGGATTACCATTTTTCCCTTTCCCACGGCCTCTTTAGCTCTGTGGATATTGATACTGGCTCCCGGCTTTTGCTGAAGGTTTTTTCCAGCGCGCTGGATGACGATCTCAAAAAAGGCGTCCTGCCTTGTTCTGTTCTTGACGCAGGCTGCGGCATCGGCGTTCTGGGGATATGCGCAGCAGGGGCCGTCAGGGACATTGCCGCCGCTCTGGGGAAAGAGCCGCCTCTGGCTGTCGTTTTTCGGGACCGGGACGAATTGGCCCGGGTCTTTACCGAATACAACGCCATACGGAACGGAATCCCCAGGGAACTGTTCACGGCCTTTACCGGGCCTCTCCTCACAGGGCCGCAGGAACAGAACTGGGATCTGATCCTCACCAACATTCCCGCAAAAGCAGGCGCCCCGGTACTCGAAGACTTTGTCCGCCGTTCCGCGGCGGCGCTCAATCCCGGGGGGGAGGTTTTCATGGTAGCGGTAAATAGCCTGGCAGGTTTTTTCCGTTCCCTCATAGCAGAGGCCGCTTCGCCGGTTCATGAGGAGAAGGCGTCTGAACACACGGTCTTTGTGTACAGGCCGCCGCAAACCGGCGGCGCGTCAGGGAACAGAGGCGGATGGGAAAAAGGGCGCTGCCTTGACGCGGATTTCCCGGAAACGCGCCCTTTCTACGTCAGAAACAGCAGCGGGTATGAAATGGAAGATATCCGTTACCGTCTTGATACGGTATACGGGGCCCCTGATTTTGATACCCCAAGCGGGGCGGTTCAGGCGGCGGCAAAGCTGGCGGTTAAACTGGATTTGAAGACGAAACTGGCGCCTGATACGCCGGCGCTGCTCATCTACGAACCGGACCAGGGGCATTTCGCAGCGTGGCTAGCCTGTTATCTGGGAGCCCCCTCTTCCGGGGACGCAGGAAAAACCGCGGCTTGCAAATGGGTACTTTCGGGCCGGAACATCCTGTCAGTAGGAGCGGCCCGGCGCACCCTGGACCCTGAGAACCGGCTGCCGGTTTCTCTGGTTCCTGCTGCGGATCTTTCCATTGACCGGGAACGCATCACCGCAGCAGCGTGTCCCGGCGGCCATGGGGCAGCCGGGGTCTTCCGGTTTATCGCCGCATTTCCCGAAACAGTACCGGGAACAAACCGCCGGGACGCTTTCTGGGAAGGACTCGCGGCCCTCGCCGCCCCGGGGGGCATTGTAATCGCCGGCTTTTCTTCAGCCGAAGCGGAACGCTTTGACCGCCTGAAACCCGGCTGCTTCACCAGGCTGGGAGATGTCAAACGGAAAGGCTTCAGAGCCCTGGCCTACATCCTGCCGGTACGCTGATGCCCTATGGGTGGAGAATTAACTTCGCTGTATATAAATGCGTCTGTCCGGCAGGGCAAGAAGGTTTTTTATGGAACACGCTCACTTCTTTGCTTTTTCCAGGGCCTCAGATGCGGCTTCAAGAAACTGGTTGTAGGCGATAGTGGCGCCGCTTACCGCTTCTACTCTGTCCAGGTCTCCGTGTTCGGCGTACTGCATCGCGTAAGCTTCCATGGCCCACACGGCGAGCTGGGCTTTGTCATAATACACCTGATTGGAGATCTCTCCGTTGATCTTCCCGTAATCCTCGTCCTTAACAGTCCCGTCTTTCTGGCGGGTTATAAAAACACAGGCCGCAGCTTTCCCGTCCCTGACGGTAACGGTAATTTCCCCCCAGGCGCCGGTGTCGTCAACGCCGCTTTTTCCTTCATAAACGCCGTCTTTAAGGCCCCTGGTACAGGCTGAAAGAAACAAGGCGGCGCACAGGGCTGCTGCCAGAAAGGCCGCGGCCCTGACTGTGTTCAGCTTCAATTGAACAAAATAAAATTGTTTTTTCATACAGAACCTCCTGCGGCAGCGGCTTCGGTTTTTTCAGCGTTATTGATGATCCTGGCTATACGCCCATGTTCCAGCACCACTGTCCGCTCCGCGTCCTCGGCGACTTCAGGGTCATGGGTTACCACGATGATGGTACTGCCTTCGGCATGGAGCTGCTTGAAAATATCGATAACGATTCGTTCGTTCGCCTCGTCGAGGTTCCCTGTAGGCTCGTCCGCGAGGATCAGCGCAGGGTAATTGATGAGCGCCCGGGCGATGCACACCCGCTGCTGTTCGCCGCCCGAAAGCTGGCTGGGCAGGTGTTTGGCTCTGGACGCGAGGCCCACCCGTTCCAGGGCTTCCATGGCCTCTTTTTCATCAGGCATGCTGTGGTAATACTGGGCAGTCATCACGTTCTCCAGAGCCGTAAGGTAATTTACGAGGTGAAACTGCTGAAAAATAAGCCCGATCTTGTCCCGGCGTATAACCGTAAGGTTTCTGGCGCTTTCGCGGGAAATATCCACTCCCTCCAGAAACACCGCCCCTTTGGAAGGTTTATCCATACAGCCGATAATGTTCATCAGCGTAGTCTTCCCGGACCCGGAAGGCCCCATAATGGCGAGCCACTCCCCCTGGCGTACAGAGAGGTCTATATCGCTCAGAGCCTTGAGGCTCCCGTAATTTTTTGAAATATCCTTGAGTTCCAGCAGCGCTGCGCTCACATCATACTCCTTGCTTTCTGTTTAATATCCGATCATTTCCGTTCCTGCCCTGCCTTACTCCCCGCGGAGAACAATCGCCGGGTCAACCCTGGTGGCGCTCCGCACGGGCAGGAGGCAGGCCGCAGCGGTGATGGCCATTGAGGCCAGTACCGTCAGGGGCGGGAGCAGGGGTTCCAGGGCTACGGGCTGGTTGAAGACCCGCAGGCCCACATAGCGGGCAAAGACAAAACCGAACACAGCGCCAAGCAGGCCCCCTGCGGCGCCGAGAAAAATCCCTTCTCCCATGAATTCCGCGGCAAGGCTCCGGCTTCCTGCTCCCAGGGCTTTTCTCAGCCCTATTTCCTTGCGGCGTTCAGCTACTACCGCCATCATAGTGGTGGCTACGCAGATCATGATAAGAAGGAGGACAATAACCGTTACAAGAAAGATAAGGGCCTTGAGTTTTGAAAGCACAGCGCCTTCGGAATCCGCCACACGCTTCACGAGACGCGCCTGCACCGCAGGGACCTGGGCGCTTATCCGGGCCGCAATGCTTTCCAGTTCTTCCACACTAGCCGAGATGCTGCACTCTACCGTATCGGCGCCGCCCCCGTTCCCTATCATAGCCTCAAAATCCTCAAGGGACATAAAAATGAACGCTTCCTCGCTGCCGCCGGTCTGCACGATGCCGGAGACAGTGAAGCTCCGGCCTTCGCCGCCTGCAGCGCCCGGAATCATGTTTCCCTGCGAACCGGTTCCGGCAATGATAAAAGCGCCGCCCGGCACCAGATGTATGGTGTCCGCCACTTCCTGCCCGATAAGGGCTTCCCAGGGTTTTTCGGGCCAGCGGCCCTGCACCAGCCAGTAAGGGCTTGTTTTTTTCGCCTCAGCCAAATAGGTGCCTGCTGCCATAAAAGGCTGTTCGTTGATCTTCACCAGTTGATAGCGGTAAGGCGCGATGCCGGTAACAGCTTCACGGGGAATAAAGGCCGCCGCTTTTTCCACCGCCTCAAGGGGGATAGCCGCGCCTTTAGGGATAAGCACCATATTGGCCCCATAGGAACGGAATTCCCGGCCCATCTGCCGGGGTATATCCAGGGAAATGGTAATGAGCCCCGAAAGGATGGTAGCCCCTACTGCCACTGCCAGCAGGGCCGCAAGCATCCGCGAACGGCGGCGGATAAGGGAACTCATGACCATTTTGAAATAAAAACGCTGTTTCGTCATACCTTATCTTCCATGAAGGACCTCTGCGGGTCTGAGGGAAAGGAGAAGCCGCACAGCCGGAAGGCTCCCTGCAAGGGTCACGAGCAACACCAGGGCCGCAGTAAGGGGAATCACCTGGGGCTTGATGCTGATGGCCGAAGAGAACACCGTGTGGCCGATGATCCTGGCAAAGCCCAGCCCCAGGAAGTACCCGGCGGCGCCGCCTGCGATGCCGGTAATAATGATCTCTGTAAGCACCAAAAGGGAGACAGGGCCGTCAAGGGCGCCTACTGCCTTGAGGAGGCCGATCTCCTGGGACCGTTCCATCACCGCTGCGGTAACAAGATTGGAAATGCCCAGAGCCGATCCCGCGAGGCTCAAAATGGTTATAAGGAGCATAAGGAGCTGGGTCTTTTCCAGAATAGCCCCTTCGCTTTCAGCCACCTGCCGCAGGGGTTTGGAAACCGAACCTGTAAGGGCCTCATCGATTTGGTAACAAATGGCGCTTACATAGGCGGTACAGTACCAGGTTTCCCATTCTTTAATCGAAAGCCCCCCCGGGTCCTGGGCGGCCCTGCGGGAAAGCTCGTTGTCCGGCGTTGTAAGAGCGCTCACTTCCACACGGCTCACCTTGCCGGGCCTGGCCGCCAGTTCCTGGGCCGCAGCAAGGGGAACGTATACGGAGTCGTCTTCGCTGCCGCCGGAACTGAAAATCCCGGCCGCAATAAACCGCGCTTCCCTGCCGCCGCTTTGGGCAGTAAAGACATCCCCGGTTTTAAGCCCCAGGCGTTCAGCGGCAGCGGTGCCGATCATGGCCGGAGGAACAGCGCTGTTTCCGTCAAACTCGTCAGCCCAACTGCCGGACACGTCCCACCAGTTTTTCATGTTCCTCATGCCCGTATCCACGGCTTCCCCTGTAGGGAGTTCCAGATGATGGCTGAACCAGGTCCCTTCAACCTTGACTTCTCCGGCCGCTCTCCCGCCGGCCGCGACCTGGGCCCTGAGGGTAAGGTAAGGGGCAAAGTCCACGATGTTGAAGGCCCAGAAAATGGTTTTGATTTTTCCCAGCTCTTCTTCTTCAAGGAATTTATCCGATACTCCCGCGCCTTCCTGGACCCCGTAAAGATCGCCGAGGAGCGAAGCCCCCTGGGGGATCACGTTGATATTGGCGCCGTAGGTTTTCAGTTCCTGGTTCACCTTGTCCCCAACATCGAACATCACGTTCAGCATAGCTGCAGCGAGAGACGCCCCAAGGGCAATGGTAAGGGCCACCAGGAGCATCTTTCCTTTCTGGCGGAAAAGGCTTCCGCGGATCATTCTCCAGAACATAATCTTCCTCTATTGAAACCGGGTTTTTTCTTTTTCCAGGTCCCCGGTACGCACAATCATGGAACCGTCCCGGACGGTGTATGCCAGCGGGACAGGATTGCAGCCTCCCTTGAAACCGATAGTTGACTTGTTCATCACCACATCGCAAAGGCGGCAGATCACTTCATCCCGGCGTTCGTAGTACCCGGTGTTGCCGCAAATATCGCAGGCGTCAAGGCCCACGCCGTAAGCAACGGCGTTTTTCCGTATTACGATGAAACGCACCTCTACGCCGCCTGAAGCGTTCCAGGCAAAACGGTGAAGATGGCCGTCCTCAACCTGCTCCAGGGGAATAATGATCTCCCCGCCTGCTATTGTCATGGGTTCCGCAGGCGAAAGGGTTACAGCCCTCTCGTCCCAGGCTTTAAGGCTGGTCAGGGAAAAAAAGGCAACAGCCAGCCCCAGTGCGGCGAAAGCCCCCCTCAGGCGATCCCGGCGGATAAACGCCCGGACTTTCCGGGCCTCAGCAGGGTTTCGCGGCGGCTTTTCACCTGTATAGCGCCCCTTCCCGGAGCCCAGGGTTCCGGCCAAAAGCCCGAGAGGCAGGAGCAGGGCGAGAAATATCCCGGCAAAAATAAAAAGCTCCCTATGGTTCACGATGTTCATGACAATCCTGAAAAGCCAGCGTATCATAGGGATAACGCGCCGGGCCAGCAGAAACTGAACCACATTGGCGGTCTGGCTGACCAGGTTGACAGCCAGGCCGGCGCTGAGAAGCAGTTTGAAAACAAGCGGCCGGAGCCCCTTTCCTGCGTGGAAAACCCCAAGACCGATAAGAAAGGTCCCCAGAAACCCGGCCAGGGCTCCTGCGGATTTCAACAGGAATTCGGTGCTGAAAACGCTCTGGCCTGCGAGGATAAAATCCGAAGGCATAAGGAGAAGCGTAGGCAGCGCGCCTGCAATCAGGGTTCCGGCTAGAACCGCGCCGGTGTAGGAAAGCACGGTTTCGTAAAGCCCTGAAAGCTTTTTTCTGAAAACTCCCCACAAGAGAGGTATAAAAACCAGCGCCCCGAGTACGGAAACAGAAAGAATCCAGGTGTTCAGCTTCCCTATGTTAAGCGCAGTAGTTCTGCGGAGTATAGCCAAAATCAAAGCCGCTACGGCGCCTGCGGCGCATCCTGAGGCAAAGATCTTTTTCCCTTTAAGGTCACCTGCAGAGGCAGGTACAAAAAGCAAGGCCGTCAGTATGACGGCAACTAACGAGGATTGGATAGCAACAATAAAATAATGAACCATAGTTTTTTAGGAAACCAGGGAAAGCGGCACGATACGCCGCTTTCCCTTACCTCCTGTTTATAAGCCCATTCTACCAGGACGGACCAGGATAAACAACGTCCCATTCCGCAACCAGAGGTTGAGTCCAGAAACGGCCGGGAACGCCGGTGGTTTGGTCCACATGGAGCACATAACCCTGGGCTTCAGGGTTCTGAATGATGAAACGCACATTGTATTCCCCTACACCGTTGAGCTTGATATTGGCGCCGTAATGGGGACCGTCGCTTGCGTTCATGGGCATGAAGGTTCCTTCAGAACGCCAGCCCGAGGACTGGGCGATTTCATACCGCACTGTCAGGTTAGGAACAAAGTCCCCTACCCCGTAACCCAGATCGTTGTCCAAAGCGGAAATGTCCGCCTCGATATGGATGTCCGACTGGGATGCCGGGAGCCCCGCAGAAGCAGGAACCATATCCACAGGCTGAAAATAAACGCCCGCCACATTGAGGGGACCGAGCTCAATGTCGTCCCCAAGGGGGAATTCCTCAAAACCCGCTTCTTCCCCGGGATTAACCGTACTGGCGGGCCTGGTCCCCTGCTGTTTGCCGCCTGCAAAGGCGAAAGCAGCGCAGAAACCGATTAAAAGAAAAACCGCGAACACTTTGGTATTCATATACCAACCTCCAAAAAATTTTTTCTCATGACCCTAAGGGCCTGAGTTTGTACCCTGGAACATCTATGAACCCGCACGTTTGGGAATTCCTTCTTTCGCCCTCCGGAGCTGAATCACGAAGGTAGCGGCGGTAACCGCTAACAAAACGATCTGGGGTATAAGGGTCTGCCATGTAGGATAAATCCCCAGAATATCAACAGTGATAAATTTGAAAGGCAGCATGGTAACAGGAATCACATTCCCTTCCTGGAATTCCTTGATACCCGAACCGGTAAAGGCAATAGACATCACGAAAAGCAGGATGCTGGTCCCTAAAAAGAACGGTTTCAGAGGGAGCTTGATGCTTATTACCCGGATCAGGATGTAAACAACCACCAGCGCCGCAGCGCCAATACCCAGACCCAGCCAGATCATGTTAAGGTAATTCCTGCTTCCTGCCAGCAGGGCCTGATAAAAGAGTATGGTCTCGGCTCCTTCCCGGAACACCGCGAGGAACGCGGCGAAAGCAAGGGAGAACATGCTGCCCTTTGCGAGGGAATTCTGTACTTTGCCTTCGATATAACCCGTCCAAGCTTCGGCCTCGGCTTTGGACACCATCCAGTTGCTGACATAGAACAGGACCGCTACTGCAAGGAGCATAGTAGCCCCTTCGATGATCTCCTGGCCCTGGCCGCTGGCGGTACTGGTCAGGGCATTGAGGATCCAGGCCAGGACCACGCTGAAGGCCAGCGCGATGAGGGACCCCCAGTACACGGCGCGCACGTTTTTTTTGTTTCCGCTTTTGACCAGATAGGCGATAATGGCCCCTACGATGATGATAGCCTCAAAGCCTTCCCTGAGGATAATGAGAAGCGAACCGAGGAACACCCCCAGGGCGCTTTCGGTCTTGCTGTCAAGCAGCGCCGCGTCTTCTTTGAGGTATGCCGCTAATGTGTCAAGGCTTTCCTTGACCTCCGCGTCAGAGTCTCCCCGGCTGATGGCTTTTTTAGCCGTACTGAACTGATACTCTACCGTACTGGCCCGTTCGCCGGAAATCCGGGTCATTACGGTTTTTTCAAACCCTACTTTTTCATAATATTGAAAATAAGCGGCGTCCACTTCGTCTTTGGCGCCTTTTTCGTCCCCTGCGAGGTAGCGTTCCCAGGCTTTTTCAAGAAGCCCCCCCATTTCACCAGCTATCTTTGTCCAGTTTACCGACGCAGCAGCAGGCTCTTCTTTCCCGTCCAGCCTTCTGGCGGTTACGGAAAGAAGGTGGTTAAGCTGGTCAAAATCACCCCGCATATCCCGCTGGGACTTGCGGGACCCCAGGGAAACCTTAATATAATCAAACCATTCATCTATATTATCCGCCCTGGCGTCTGAAATAAGGGAGCGTACGTTTCTTTCAAAGTCCCCCTGGTAATGCTCCGTATAAGCCCTGTCCACCCCAGCCTGGGCGCCTTCGATGTCGCCGGCTACAAAACGGTAATACGCATCGCTCAGGACAAGCCGCATCTCCCTTTCCCGCTCTTCCCAATACCCGGCATCAGCGAAAAGCGGCAGACAGGCGGCAATAACGGCAAAAAACACAAAGATAGACGAAGCTAACTTTCTCGGCAACT
>JAITEW010000026.1 GCA_031281855.1 Treponema sp. | reverse complement strand
AGTTCATCCTTGTTCCCGTCGTTATTGGGAGAAAACACCGGGACGGTTCCGGATTCCCGGTCCTGGTCTTCTATCCGTACCGCAGCCCTCGGAGGAGTTACGTCCAGGGTAAAAACAGGGGAAGACGCTGTGGAAACATAGCCATTCCGGTAGCGTACCGAAAGGTTCGCCCAGTAGCTCTCTTCGCCAAGAACCGCCCCTGTATCGCTTTTGCCGTCAAAATCGAGCCGCGCCGGAATTGCGCCGCTTCCGGGTATGGTCCGCCGGGTAGCGCCGGCATTGTTCCTGATTTGGACTTCCCAGCTTACGATACCGTCCTTAACAGGAACCGACAGGGTAAGGGGCATAACGTCCTTAATGCCGTCGCCGTTAGGGGAAAACCATGCGTCGCCGATAAGTACCGATACCTGGGGCTGAATGGTGCTCACAATGATGTTTCCCAGCTCCGCGGTTTCGGTGTTCTGGGCCTTGTCGGTTGCTGCAATACGGAAGCTGTAAACGCCGTCAGGCACAATATCGCCGTTGTCGTTGGTCCCGTTCCAGGTTATGTTAACAGGCTCCCAGTTGGTAAAATTGAAAGCCCGGACCTTTTCGCCTGAGGCGTCGTAAATTCCGGCTTCCCAGAGATCTTCCCGGGAACCGGTCATGGCGATAGTGATAGTATCTTTGCCGCCGTCCCCGTCAGGTGAGAAAATATTTTCCCCTTCGGCAAAGGATTCCAAAGTTACCGCAGGAGGGGTGTTGTCTACCATTACGGTATAGGTTTCCGATACCGCGGCGTTGCCGTTGTCGTCCACAGCTTTCAAAACGAAGGTATACTTCCCATCAGGGGCAACAGCGCCGGATTCGAGTATCCCATCCCAGCGCAGAGCCGGAGGCACGTCAACCCCGGATTTAACCTCTGCAATACGGCTCAGGAAGTTCCTGACCCCCTGGGTCTCAGGGCGCAGTTCCTTGTTCCTGTAAGTACGCACGACTTCGCCGGATTCATTGGAAATTTCCCAAACCCATTCGGCTATGTAACGCTGGTCCGTGATAGTAATAGGAAATTCAAGGTCGTCGGATTTACCGTCGTTGTTTGGAGAGATCCAGACAGGTTCAGGATAATCCACAGTAATAACCGGAGGCGTTTTATCCGCTACGCCGACAGTCCAGGTAAGGCCGCCGCCTGCGGCCCAGATCCCGTTGTACAGGGGTTTTGCCGCCAAATCGACCGCCAGTTCCCCGTCGGACGGGAGGGTCCCGCCTACGAGCCTGCGGCCCCCGGACTTAAGCTTGATATTCGCCGCAATCCCGATAGAAGGTATAGGCGAAGGGGGATTCCCCTCGATAGTTTCTTTCAAATTGAACTGGCTTGAAGCTGAAACGGTGATGAGATCCGCGATAACCATATTCAGGCCTACTTTGCCTGCAAAATTCTGGAATGTCGGGAGGTAGAGGTCCGTAGCGAACCCCATCCGCAGGGGATCCTTCTCACCGGTTCCCTTGAGGTGGAGAAAATCAAAAGCCAGGCCCCCTACAGGGGTAAACATGGAAGGTATCCAGCTTTTCCCCATACTCCTGAGCGTCAGGGCCCAAGTGAAATTTTCCAGCGGCCCAAGATTGCCCATGTTATAGCGGAACCCCAGATCGCTCGAAAAAATCCCGGAATTTCCGGAATTATAGCCGAAATTCAGGCCCAGCCCCAGGTTTATCCCTGGGTACAACTCTTTGGCGGCATTGAGATTCCCCTGGAACGAGGTTTCGACAGGAAAGTCCTCAAAAGGGCTCTGGAGGAAGCGGAAAGAACCGCCGAACACCCCGACACGGGTGGGAAATACAGCCCCCAGGTTGACAGCGTTCCCGTATCCCGATTCGTTCCCGAACCCCGGGAGGCCAAAATACCCGATATCAAAGATAATCCGCTGGGCGTCGCCCTCTGCCGCAGGGTTCAGGGCGCTGGCAGGAGCCCCTCCTTTGGACGTGATAAATCCCCCTCGGCCTGCCATGGACGGAGCGTAGAGATCCTGGGCTGTGTTAGCCCCTATAGGCGTAACTCCATCGGTTTGGGAAAACACCGGGGCAATAGCGATAAACCCGGTTAAGAGCGGCACTGCAATTTTTCGAAACATGATCATTCCTCTTCAATATAAACAACTAACATAAACAACTGGTTCCATATTATAGTAACCTGATATTCTGATATAAAGTATACAGTTTTTGCAGTAAAAAGACACCAGGCTTTTTACAAAAATTTTCGATTTTCTTGCTTGACAAATATCACAAACCCTTGTATATTATATATATGCTCATGTGTTCAACTGTTAAGAGGACGATATGGTGAAAGGCGCTTTGGATGTTGAAAGCCTTGACTGCAGCGTAATCCACGAAGAAGTGGTAGCAGAGGTCAGGAAAAAAATGCCCGATGACGAGGTATTGCTGAATTTGGCGGACCTGTTTAAGGTTTTCAGCGATTCCACGAGGGTTAAAATCCTCTGCGCCCTTCTGCGGGCCGAAATGTGCGTCTGCGACATAGCCGCCCTCCTGGGCATGAGCAAGTCCGCCATCTCCCACCAGCTCAGAACCCTCAGGCAGACCCGGCTGGTAAAGTACCGCCGGGAAGGGAAGGTGGTTTACTATTCCCTGGAGGACGAGCATGTGGGAAACATCTTTGACCAGGGCTTAACCCATGTCAGCGAGTAAAAGTGCGTTTGTTTTTTTTACGCAAATAGTTGAACATGTTGTCAATTGTTCATTATTGATATTTTGGAGGAGAATGAGATGGAAGCGGTATTAAAGAGGGAGTATATTCTGGACAAGCTCTGCTGTCCCAAATGCGCTGCAAAAATTGAAAAACATGTTGCCGCACTTGAAGGGGTAAGCCGGGCGCAGGTCGATTTTTCAGTGCAAAAACTTACCATCGAAACACGGGACTCAGGGTTATGGGACGACATCATGACCCGTACCGGCGGGATCATAAAAGGGCTTGAACCTTCTATCAAACTGCGCGAGGCGGGTCTTTTCCCGAACAGATCAGCGGCGGAAGATAAAGAGCGTTCGGTTCAGGCAAAAAAGCGGTTCCTGAGCCTGGCCTGCGGTACGGCCCTCTTTGCCGCGGGCATGGTCTTTGATTATGTTCCTTCCGGTATGCTGCCGATCACGCTGCCGCCGTCCATCCGGCTTGCCGTCTTTCTCCTAAGCTATATCCTCGTAGGCGGCGAAGTGCTTATCAAGGCGGCCAGGAATATTACCAAAGGTGAAATATTCGACGAAAACTTTTTAATGTGCATCGCCACAATCGGGGCCTTTGCCATCGGCGAATATCCCGAAGGCGCGGCGGTGATGATCTTCTACCGGGTAGGCGAAGCCTTCCAGGATTACGCCGTGGGACGCTCCCGCAGATCCATATCCGCGCTCATGGACATCAGGCCCGATTACGCCAATCTCAAAACCGCAGCGGGCCTTGAACAGGTGTCCCCGGAAACGGTGCGCATCGGGGACCTTATCGT
>JAITEW010000011.1 GCA_031281855.1 Treponema sp. | reverse complement strand
AGGGCGTCCAATCGGTGTATATTAGAATATCTTAGAGATTGAGGGGGGGGGGGGGGGGGGATGAAGCTACGTTGTTAACTACTGTTACAGCGGAAAAAACTCCGCAATTTTGAAAAATTCTCATAATTAAAAATATGGTAAACCCGGCTATAACCTGCTGTCAAGCCCTTTTTTCATTTTTTTGTAAAAAAGCATCATTTTTCGGCAGTTTTTACTATTCATCTGTATAGTAGTTTGTCAATTTTGAAAAATATATTGTAAAAAAACGTAACCGGTTACATTTAGCGCCTCGTCCTGAAGAGCAGTATGTCCAAAAAGGCGCAAAGATTATCCCGGCCCCGGACCGGGACCTGTTTCCTTTTCAGGCTGTCAGGTGTATACTGAAAGCTATGCTGGATTTTGGAATCGCAGACGCGCATCTGCACCTTTGGGACCTGGATAAACTGTCCTACCCATGGCTGAAAGACAACCCCTTTCTGAACCGGACTTTTGCCCTTCCTGAGTATAACGCCGCATGCGGCGGCGTAAGGGTGGACAAGATGGTTTTTGTCCAGTGCGAAGCCGATACTTCCCTGTACCGGGAAGAGGCCGCCTGGGTTACGGGCCTTGCGGCGTCGGACCCGCGTATCGCCGGCATCGTGCCCTGGGCGCCTTTGGAAAAAGGGGAAGGCGCGGAAGAAGACCTCGCGGAATTTGCCAAAAACCCCCTGGTCAAGGGTATACGCAGGATCATCGAATTCGAGCCTGACATGGATTTTTGCCTCAAGCCGGATTTTATCGCAGGCTTAAAGCTCCTGCCAAAGTACGGCTTCAGCTTTGACATTAACATCAATTACCGGCACAACAGGAACGTCCTCAGGATGCTTGAAAAAATCCCCCCGGTCCCCTGTATCCTGGATCATATCGGCAAACCACCGATTCGGGACAGGAAACTTGAACCCTGGAAAACCGAGATCAGGCGTATGGCGGAATTCCCGAACCTCTACTGTAAGGTCTCAAGCCTGGCCACCGAAGGGGATCACAAAAACTGGACCATTGACGACATACGGCCTTTTTCGGATGCGGTGTTTGAAGCCTTTGGTTTTGACCGTGTTGTTTTTGCCGGCGACTGGCCGGTCTCTTCCCAGGCCGCCTCCTTCACGGTCTGCGTGGAAACCCTGCTGGAATTGGTCAAAGGCGCGGGCAGGCAGGAGCTTTACAAACTCTTCAGAACCAACGCGGAAAATTTTTACCGGATTTAATGCCCTGACGCGCGGCTTCACGCAACGTAATTGATAAAAATCCCGTTTCAGGTTATCCTTACTCGGAGGAATCAATGAAAGTAGTGGTAATAGGCGCCCAGTGGGGCGACGAGGGGAAGGGCAAAATCGTGGATTACCTGGCCAACGAGGCCCAGATAATCGTCCGTTTTTCCGGAGGCGCCAACGCGGGGCATACTATCGTCATAGGCGATGAGGAGTACGCCCTGCACCTGATTCCTTCGGGCATACTCTATCCCGACAAGATGGTCATCCTCGGCGCAGGGATGGTGATAGATCCTGTGGCCCTTTTCAGTGAAATCAAGATGCTCAACGACAGGGGCATAGATACCGGGGGGCGTATCCTTATCTCCGACAGGGCTCATCTGGTGCTTCCACGGTACATCCAGATCGACAAGGATCGGGACCAGGCCCGGAAAAAGCCCATAGGTACCACAGGCAGGGGCATCGGCATCACCTATTCCATGAAAAGCGACCGGGACGGCATACGGCTGGCGGATCTTTCATGGAAAGAAAAGATAGATGAACTGGACAAGGCGGACCGGGAATTCCTTGAGCCTTACGTTGAACAGCTCCAGGCTATGTCGGTGGATCTTTCAGCCTACCTGGTACACCGCAAAAATTCCCAGATACTCTTTGAAGGCGCCCAGGGAACCCTGCTGGACCTGGACCTTGGGACCTATCCCTATGTTTCAAGCGGCATATCCAACGCCGCGGGAGCGGCTATAGGCGGCTGCGTGGGGCCCAGGGCGCTGGACAAGGTGCTGGGGGTTTTCAAGGCTTATTCCACCAGAGTCGGGAACGGCCCCTTCCCCAGCGAGTTTGATCCTGATTCAGAAGACGAGCTTTGCCGTTTTGTCCGGGACACAGGCCGCGAATACGGCGTAACCACCGGCAGGCCCCGGCGCTGCGGGTATCTCGACCTTGTAGCCCTGCGCTACGCCTGCCTTACCAACTCCATCGACGCCCTGGTGATGACCCATCTGGATGTCTATGATACGCTGGACGAAATCAAAGCCTGCGTGGCGTACCGGATCAACGGCAAAATGGTGGAAAATTTCCCTGCTTCCATTGAGGCTCTGAACAGCGCCACGCCGGTGCTCAGGAGTTTCCCTGGCTGGAAGAAGCCCCTTTCCACCGCGCTTACGTACGAAGAATTCCCCATAGCGGCTATGGAGTACATTGAGTTCATCGAACGGTTTTGCGAAACCCCTATTCACATTGTTTCTGTAGGCTATGACCGGAAGGAGACGATTATCAGAAAAAGCCCCTGGTCGAAATAAATAAATGGATAAAATTCTTGTACTGGATTTCGGAAGCCAGACAACGGCCCTTATCGGGCGGCGCATACGGGAACTAGGAGTTTATTCCGAAGTCATCCCAGGGGATACGCCTTTAACGGACGATTTGCTTTCGAGCGGGGTATTCTCAGGCGCCAGGGGCCTTATCCTGTCAGGCTCCCCTGAATCGGTCTACACCAAAGAAGGAGCCGCGCCGGACCCTAAGGTATACGCCTGCGGCCTGCCCCTTTTGGGGATCTGCTACGGTCTTCAGCGCATGACCTGGGACAACGGCGGCCTTGTGGAACCTCTTCCTAAGCGGGAATACGGCGGCGTAGGCGTAAGCATATCCGGTACAGCTACGCCGGATCACTGGGCGCCTTTTTTGAAGGGCTTCAAAAAAGAACATTTTACCGCATGGATGAGCCACGGCGACACCCTTACCCGGCTTGCGCCGGGCTTCACTCAGATCGGCGTCAGCGATACCGGCTATCCGGCTGTGGTAATCCACGAATCAAAGCCCTGGTTCGGCCTCCAGTTCCACCCTGAGGTAACCCACTGCGAAGGGGGCATGGACATACTCTCAGCCTTTACCTTCGGCGTCTGCTGCTGCGAAAAGAGCTGGACCATGGAACGCTATGCAGAGGAGCTCAAAGCTTCCCTGGCCGAAAAGGCTGGCAAAAATCCGGCGCTGCTTCTCATATCAGGCGGCGTGGATTCGACAGTAGCCGGCGCTTTGCTGCTCAAAGCCCTGGAGCCCGGCCAGGTGCACCTTATGTACATGGACACAGGGCTTATGCGCAAGGACGAGACCAAAACCGTCCGGGCGGCTCTGGAGCGCCTGGGCGCGCAGCAGCTTCACATCGTGTATTGCGAGGCCGAATTCCTCTCTGCCCTCAAGGGCCTTGAAGATCCTGAAGCTAAACGCAGGGCTATTGGGGATCTTTTTATTACGATACAGGAACGGGAAGTCGCCCGCCTGGGCCTGCCGGAACAGTATTTTCTGGTCCAAGGGACGCTGTACACGGATCTCATTGAAAGCGGCAAAGGCGTGGGCAAGAAGGCCCATGTCATCAAGAGCCACCACAATGTAGGGAGCCCCCTGGTAGACGCCAAGCGCAAAGCAGGCAGGATCATCGAACCTCTGGACAAGCTCTACAAAGATGAAGTCCGCGCGTTAGGCCGCATTCTGGGCGTAGAGGACGAAGTAGTCCGCCGCCACCCCTTCCCGGGCCCGGGCCTTGCGGTCCGCATCCTGGGCGAAGTGACCAAAGAAAAGTGCGGCATACTCCGGGAAGCTGACGCCGTTTTTATAGACGAACTCAAAAAGCGCCGGGGCCCATCAGGGGAACGGCTCTACGATGAAATCTGGCAGGCCTTCGCCGCGCTGCTCCCGATACGTTCCGTAGGCGTCGCCGGGGATGTCCGCAAGTACGGCTGGGTCCTGGCGCTTAGGGCCATAACCAGCGCCGACGGCATGACCGCCGATGTTTACCCTTTCGCCGCAAAAGATCTCCTTGAGATTTCCACCCTTATTACCAACACCGTACCGGACATCGGCCGGGTGGTTTACGACATCTCGTCAAAGCCCCCGGCTACTATCGAGTGGGAATAGAAAGGCAGAGGCGCTTCACAAATAATCTTTCAGCGCCGAGACAGGCACGATTGAATACCCCTCCCGGACCAGGGCGTCAAGCAGGACGTTGATGCGGCTGAAGAGGTAATCGCTCCGCCCGCCCGAAAGCAGCCCCAGGCGCACAGGGATCACCGACCCCGGCTTCCTGGCGGCCATGATACGGTCGATCATATCCGCAGCCGAATACTGGGGAAGAGAAAGGCGTTTTTCGTCTTCCCGGCTCACCCAGTCCAGGGGGTCAACATCACGGGCAACAGTGCGGTAACCGGCTCTGGCGGCAGACGCGTTTATTTCCGGCGAAGCGGCGTAATAAGGAGGGTGCCAGATGAGGGTGAGTTCGCGGCCTGTGGCCCGGTAAAATTCGTCCTCATTACGCGCAAGGCCCCGGGAGATAAAATCATCATCTATGCTGTACCGGGAATCGGACAGATCGATAGCGGCGAAGAAAAGGGACGCTGTTTCGTGGCCCGCGGCGGCAATGTCGGACGCCGCGCCGGGATAACGGCGGATAAATTCGCCTCCGAGAAAGAAGGTCGCCTTGACGCCGAAACGGTCCAGGGCCTCCAGAACTTCAGGAAGCCCTTCGGCGTCGTCGTAGAGATCGAAGCAAAGGCTCAATTCCTTCAAGCCTGTCCGGTTTTCCCCTTTTGGCAGAAGCGAAGCGGTTCCTACCGACGTGATGTTGCGGACCATAGGGATATTGTCGTAAGGCCCGGCGTTCTGGTTTTCCAGATAGACCCGGTAACGGCCCGAAAGCTGAAGGGCCGGCCTGACAGCAGGACTGCCGGCAGCCGTCCAGGGGTTTCTGCCGTCAGTGGCAAACCAGATGCCGGCGCTAAAGGCAAAGATGCGGGGATCCTGGCGGGATTCCTCATCCCCAGGCGGACCCTTATCCTCAAAGCCGAAGGCCGAGGCTGAGGAAAGGCAGATAAGATCCCGGCGGCTCACGGAAGAACCTGAAGCGAGGCGTATCCGTTCTATTTTAAGCCCGTCGCCTGTTACGATATCGTCATTGGAAATCCACACGCACGAAAGCCCCCGGTGAACGCTCAGGGTTTCCAGGGGTTTCCAGTTTATATAGTCGTAAAGGACTATGCCTTCTTCTCCCCAGAAAAGGGCTCTGGAACCGTCAGGGGAAAGCTCCCCGTTAAGGGAGGGATTGGCGCCTGCGCCGGAAGGAACAGCAAGGGGAAGGAATTCCATACTCCTTCCTGAACCGCCGAGCCGCCAGGCCATGACCGGATTTTCACCGGCTTTCCGTACCGGAACAGAAGCTACGATAGTAACTATTCCGCCAGGAGCCCAGAGCACCCGGATATTCTGGCAAGCCCGGGGGATGGCCAGGTACGGAAGCGACGCGTCGCCGCCGCCGTTGTAATCGTCGAATCCCAGGGGGAGGTAAAAAATATTCCGCCCTCCTTTGGACAAAAGCAGGGAACCGGCGTCAGGGGCGATCCAGAAGCGGTCAAAATTAGGGTTGTATTCAAACGGGAGCTTTCCCGCCAGCGTTCCGATTTCAAGGAAACTCGCGTAAAGGGCCCGGGCGAAAAGTTCAGCCCCCCGTACCCGGTACACCGCTGAATTCCGGAGGTAGAAAAAATCCCCCCCTCTCGACCAGTAAACCGAGTTGATCCCGCCTTCGCCTATAAGGCGGAACCGTTCATCCAAAGGAGCCGCAGAGGAATTGACCGTATAGTAATAAAGCCTCCCTTTACGGGCGTAAATGAAAACCCTGGAATCAGGGCTCCAGGAAGCCGGGAAGTACCGATCCGGCCGTTCCACCTGGGAAGCGGCAACGATCCTGCTCCCTGAACCGGCGTCCAGCAGGATAAGGTTCCCATAAGCTGCGGTTTCAGGTTCCACATAGAGGATCCAGCGGCCGTCCGCGGAAACCGCCATCTCCTCTACCCTGCCGCTCAGGACCGGGCTTCCGGCAGTAAAAGAAGGAAACCCGGAAATCTGCCGTGGCAGCCCTCCTGAAACAGGAACCCTCAGGGCGCCGAAAACATTCCGGATCTGCAGGGTTCTGCCGTTTTCTATCAGATCCATGCGTTCAGGGAAAGCGGTAAGCTGCTGGAGCGCTGTATTGGGAAGCCGGGCCAGGAACAGGGCGTCCTGACGCGCGGCGCCTTTGCCGGATGAAGCCGCCCGGAAGAGGAGCCGGTTATCTTCCGCAAGATCGAGATCGGAAAAATTTACCCCTCCGGAAAGGGGGAAAGAAAGCATCAGGAAGAACAATAAAAAACTAAAACACCCGGAGTTTCTCAAAACACCGGATTTTGAAACACCAGCCTTAGAGTCAGGTCTATTCCGCATTTTCATGATACGTATTACAGCGGATAAGCTCATCCAGCTCCTTTTCCAGATCTTCCAGTCTGATATCCAGTTCCTGCAGTCTTCTGATGGAATACTGCGCCTGCTTATCCTGGAGTTTTTCGAAGGCTCTGTCCAGTACCATATCAAATCCGGAATTTTCCGCCATAGCGATACGCCCGTTTTTGGAGCTCATGATTAGAGTGTACTCTTAATAAGAAAACCCCGCAAGTCCGGGGTTTTCAGAATGTATCGAGGCTGTTCCAAAACTTCAGCTTTTGGAACAAGCTCATTTTTCAGTCGAATTCGCTGATTTCTTCGGAGATGTCCGGAGAAACGTTCATCCCCAAATTCCCGGTATTATCAAAAGCCCGGATAAAAGTAACTACCGCGATAAAGGCAATAAGGATGATGACCAATTTACGCATGAACCCTCCAACAGGCCGGAGCGCTGTTATTTAACTTTTTTATATTTGGACACTTTTTTCAAAACCAACAGGATTTTGAAAGAACCTCACTATTATCAATAATATATCATTAATGAAGAAAATCAAGGGGGTTAACCGCCTGACCGTTCTTGTATATCGCAAAATGAAGATGCGGCCCTGTACTGTAACCGGTGCTGCCAACTTCCCCTATTTTCACCCCCTGGGCCACGCGGTCGCCCTTCTTTACGGCGAACGCGCTCAAATGCGCGTACATGCTCTGGTAATTATTCTCATGGCTCAGAATAATGAAGTTCCCGTACGTTGAATTAAAGCCCAGAGCCGAAACTTTCCCGTCAGACGCGGCCTTAACCGGGGTTCCTGTAGGCGCGGCGAGGTCCACTGCCGCATGGTGCCGCCTTACCCCGTTGATAGGATCGTTCCGCCAGCCAAAGGGGGAAGTCAGCCTGGCCCCTTTAAGGGGATAGATGAACAGTTCTCCCAAAGCAAGCCGCAAGTCCTCGTTCCGCATCCTGGCCCCTGGGATAAAGAGGGATTCCCCCGGGGTGATCACGTCCTGCTGGATATCGTTGGCGTCCAGAATAGCTTCCAGAGGCACTCCCATGGACTGGGAGATCTTTGAAAGGCTGTCGCCTTTTTTTACCGCATAGGGAATGCCGTCCATATTGGGGATCTTAAGAACCTGTCCCTCTCGCAGGAGGCGGACATTGGAGATGCCGTTTGAGGCGATAATCGCATCCATAGAGATAGCGTGTTCGGCTGCTATTCCCGAAACCGAGTCCCCTTTTTTTACCGTATAGGTCTTCCACGCAAAGGTTTCCGCCAGATCCAGGGGTATAGCTTCACCGGCGTTTTCAGAAGAAGCTCCCTGCTCCCCGGTTTCAGGAACCAGGCCCGCGTAAAGGGCCATATTGTATTCCCCTGCGCTGTCCGCGGCAGGAAGGGGGATTACGTCCCGGTGCATCCAGGCAAAAGGGATCTCTTCCCGGGTATTAATAGCCGCGATAGCCGCTATAAGAAGGGCGCAGAGTCCCGCTGCGGGGATCAGGGGCAGAGAAAGGGAGGGCCTGAACCTTGGTTCTTTTTCCTCTCCTGTCCTGTCGCGTCCGGGCCGCAGGGGAAGGTTCTTCTGCCTCAAGGGCTTCTGCCGCACCTGCCGAATAAAGTCCCCCTTCCATTCCTGCCTGGGAGAAAAGGCTGCCGGATAGGAGATACCGGTCTTCCGGGGTTTCCTGCCGGAAATGAAAGCCGGTTTCCCTTTTAGTACCGGGGATTTCCGGCGCCGTACATGCTGATTGGAAAGAAGATTATCCATTATATTGCTTTATCGACATAATTCAGGGGAAGCATTATACTGCAGATTATGGGAAAGGGGACCGTTTCAGGAGGAAAGACAGGGAAAGCCATCATCGGCGCTTTCATCACAGCACTGCTGATAAAGATATTTCTGTTTGACTTTATGATTGCGGAAGGCCATTCCATGGTCCCTGCGATTAAGCCCGGAAAGGCGCTCCTGGTCTTTAAGCTGGCCTATGGCTTCAAGTTCCCGGGATCAGGAACCTACCTTCTGCAATGGGCTTCCCCGGAACAGGGGGACATCGTGGTCTTTTATACCCCTTTGGGGGAAATAGCCGTCAAGCGCTGCAGCGAGGTTTGGGGAAGGGATTTTTACGCCCTGGGAGATAACAGCCTCCAGTCCTACGATTCCCGTTCCTACGGTCCTGTTTCGGCGGACGCGGTAATCGGTAAAGTTTTGGGGATAAAATGAACGAGCAGGAACGGTTCACCGGAAAAAGGCGTTTTTATATCTTCATCGCGATTCTCGGTTCCCTGGCCATAGCGGTGCTGGCCCGCTACGCTTTCCTTATGCTGGGGGAACCTGAGCCGGTCAGGAGCCCCAGAACCGAAATACCCGCCGGCAGGGGGCCCATACTGGACCGGAACGGGCGCATCCTGGCTATGGAAACCCGGCTGGGGAACGTCACCCTTTGGCGGCCTGATATGGGAAACCTCCGGGAACTCAGCGCAGAATTATCCCCGCTTCTGGACATCCCTGCCCGGGAAATCGAAGAACGGATCGCCGTTTCACAGCCGGATTTTATCTATCTAAAAAAACAGGTTGACAACGCGTCTTTGAAAATTATCGAAGACGCCATCAGCGAAGGCAGGCTCAAGGGAGTCAAGATTGAACCCGTAGTAGGCAGGATCTATCCTGAACGCAGCATGGCCGCGCAGATAATCGGTTTTGTAGGCGATGAAAATTCAGGGCTCGCAGGGATTGAGTACGCCTTTGACCGGGAACTTGCGGCCGAAACAGGAGGGACCGTCGTCCCGGGAACCGGACCCCGCAGGAGCGGCAGCCAGGTGTTCCTTACACTGGACGTAAATGTCCAGCACATCCTGGAACGTATCGCGGGCCAGATCCTTGAGGAACGGAAGGCCGAGGCGGTGATGTTCATGGCCATGGACCCCAGGACCGGGGACATCCTGGGTTCGGCTTCCCTGCCGGGTTTCGATCCCAACAATTTCCGGGTTTCTGACGAAAACGCCCGGATGGACCGGCCTGCTATCTGGGCCTACGAGCCTGGCTCGGTTTTTAAGATTTTCTCCCTTGCTGCGCTGATGGATTCAGGCGCCATAGACGGGGACACGGTTTTTGTCTGCAACGGCCATTACGAACGGGTTACCGCCAGGGGGGAAAGGATAATCATCAACTGCCTGGGAGCCCACGGCAGAGTCACGGCCAGGGACATCATCGTTTATTCCTGCAACGCCGGGGCGGCCTACGCTTCCGACCGCATGGGAGCCGCTTCGTTTTACGATTCGCTCAGGAATTTCGGTTTCGGCAGCCGCACGGGTTCCGGGAACCCCGGGGAAACAGCGGGATTTCTCAGGTCCGTGGATCGCTGGTCAGAACGGTCCAAACCGACTATCGCTATGGGCCAGGAAATAGCCGTGTCTGCTATCCAGATGCTCCAGGCGGCATCGGCAGTGGCCAACGACGGCGTTCTGGTACCGCCGCACATTGTTTCCCGTATCGTTTCCGCAGACGGCCGTTCTGTGAAGAATTACGAAACCGGACAGCCCCGGAGGGTTCTGAAAAGCGAAACCGCCAGGCTCATGCGGCGCTACATGATGGACGTAACCTCCGACATAGGTACAGGCTGGCGGGCCAATGTGGAGGATCTTTCCCTGGCGGTAAAGACCGGGACCGCCCAGATCATCGATCCTAAAACCGGAAGCTACTCAACTACGGATTTTATCGCGAGCTGCGTCGCCCTTCTCCCCGCTGAATCCCCTTCGCTGATCCTCTACCTGGCAATCGTCAAGCCCCAGGGCGAATTCATGGGAGGGAGGATAGCGGCGCCGCCTATCAGGGAAGCGGCAGAAGCCCTGATTAACTACCTGGGAATCCCAAGGGGCAGAAACCCCCAGATAACCCATTCCGGTACGGTTTCCATTCCCGCAGTGCCGTATCCTGCGGTAAACGAAACGGTGCCGGATTTTACCGGAGTTTCCAAACGCCAGCTTGTCCCGCTCCTTCTCAGAGACGACCTGCATTTTCAGATTTCAGGCGACGGCTGGGTGGTCCGCCAGAGCCCGCAGGCAGGCACGCCTCTCGAACCGGACACGGTGATTATCCTGGAACTGGAATAAGCGCCCTATGTCGTTTCCGGCATACTTCACTCAGAATATAGCGATCCTCAAAGAGCTTTACCCCGGCTTTGCGGAGGAACTGGACAAGGCCCCGGAGGAAGATGAACTCCTGCCCGGGGACTTCAAGGTTGAAACCGCCCAAGGGGGGAGAGGGGGAGGGAGGGTCCTGACGGTCAGGGGCCTTTACATCCATTCGCCCAGGGACCCTGTAAGGGAGGCCCGGCGGCTGGCAGAGGCGGCTCTTTCAGAAACAGCCGGGAAAACAGAGGGCCCTGTGGTCATCCTGGGCTTCGGGCTGGGTTACGCCGCAGAAGCTGCCGCCGAAATAGACCCGTCCAGGCCCATCATCATCGTAGAAAAACGGCGGGAAATAGTACGGAAAGCCTTAGAGCTCCGGGATCTGGGGAATTTTTTTTCAAAAAACCGTATCGTCTTTGTACTTGGAAAAGACGGTTCCGGCATAACCGGGGCTCTGGCGCTTTTTGAAAAACAGGACAGGGACGCGGCGCCTGCCTTTATCCGCAACCGGGCGCTTATCAGCATGGACGAAGAATGGTACGCCGCTGTAGAAAGCAGGATCAAAACCTGGCTTTCCAGGAACGACGTGAACAGGGCCACGCTTAAACGCTTCGGACGGCGCTGGGTGCGGAACCTTTCCCGAAACCTCACGGCTATCCGGGATCTTCCGGGGATACAGGACCTTGAGGGGATACTGACAGCCCCGGAAGGGAAAGCGAGCATCCCGGTTTTCCTGGCAGCAGCGGGGCCAACCCTGGAACGCTCAGGCCCCTTTGTGTCCGAAATCGCCAGGCGCTGCGTGATCATCGCAGTGGATACGAGCCTGCGCTTCCTCCTTAACAAGGGGGTAGATCCTGACTTTGTGGTTTCGGTTGATCCCCAGTACTGGAATTTCCGCCATCTTGACCGGACACGGGCTTCAAGGACGTACCTTATAGCCGAGTCCGCAGTATACCCCCCGTGCCTGCGCCATCCTTTCAGGGGCTGTTTTCTCTGCGGCTCCCTTTTCCCTTTAGGGCGCTTTATCGAGGACCGGGTGGATCCCAAAGGGGACCTGGGAAGCGGCGGCTCAGTCGCGACCGGCGCCTGGGACTTCGCCAGGCGCCTGGGGGCCTCTACGGTGTGGATCGCAGGGCTGGATCTCTCGTTTCCGGAACTCAAGACCCACTTCAAAGGCGCCCTTTTTGAAGACCGCTCTTATGCCGAATCTTTCAGGTTCGCAACAGGCGAAACCTGGTCCTTCAGGGCCCTCATGGGCGGCCAGCCTTTTTACGCCCAAAACAGCCTGGGACGCCGGGTCCTTACGGACAAGCGCCTTTCCCTCTACGCGGCGTGGTTTGAAAACCGTTTCCGCCAGTACAGGGGGATAAAAAATCTCAGCCTTTCCGGCGAAGGCCTGGCCATCAAGGGCCTCGAACCAGTCTCCCCTGAAGCGCTTCTGGAACTGCCTGAGCGCAGGGAAGAGATAAACAGCCTGCTGGAAAAAGCTTACGCGGCGGTTCAGGAGAAGTTCTTTTGCTCTGAATCCGCGAAATCCCGTTCAGAAGCCTATGAAACGGCTCTCAAAACCCTGCTGGAAGGCCTGGAAAACATCAGGAACCTCGCCGACGAAGCCCGGATCAGCGCCGATACCGGCTGCCGGAGGTATCCCAAACCCGGATTGGAACGCGCTGAACAGGAAAAAATCCTCAAAACCCTGGACAGGGCCAATAAAGCCATCGCCCGAAGCGCAGTCAAAGAGGTGGCGGGTTTCCTCTTCCCTGACGCAGACGAACTGGAAGGCGCTCCTTCAGGGGATCTTTTTCTGAAACACCTGGAATTTTCAGGTAATTTCTACCGCGCCCTGGCGGAGGCCGCTGAATACAACCTCAAAGCCCTTTCAGGCGGAAAATCCATCTAATGTTCTAAAGTTCGTAAATTAGAAGGCCGATACTAAGTGTAACGGGAGGGAAACCCCCCATAAATTATAGACGGTGCGCTACGGGTTAATCCCCCACGACGTCCAGGCGCACCGTCTTTTTTATGCCTGCCTGTAATGCTCCAAAAACCGCTGCAAACGGTTCATTGCGTCAACAAGCGTTTCCCTGTCAGGGAGAAACACAATCCTGAAATGGTCCGGATCTTTCCAGTTAAAGCCCCTGCCGTGAACCAGCAGCAAATGCTGGTCCCGCAGGAGATCCATAATAAACTTCTCGTCGTCAGTGATATTGAAGCGCTTTACGTCGATTTTAGGGAAACAATAAAGGGCCCCCTGGGGCATGACCACCGAAAGGCCCGGAATGGCGTTGGCCATGTTCACCGCCGCGTCCCGCTGTTCTTTCAGGCGGCCTCCCGGGAGGAGGAGATCCCTGACACTCTGGTAGCCCCCCAGGGCGGTCTGAATCCCGAATTGCGCGGGCATGTTGGCGCAGAGCCGCATATTGGAAAGCATGTCCAGGCCTTCAAGGTAGCCTGAAGCGCATTTTTTGTTTCCTGAAATAACCATCCACGCGGATCTGAAACCAGCGGCCCTCCAGGCTTTGGAAAGGCCGTCAAAACTGATAGTAAGGATATCAGGGGCTATAGACGCCATAGGGATGTGCTTTACGCCGTCATAGGTGATGCGGCTGTAGATTTCATCGGCATAAACGATAAGGCCCTGTTCCCTGGCGATTCCGGCTACCCCTTCAAGGATCTCGCGGCTGTACACCGCCCCTGTGGGGTTGTTGGGGTTGATAATGACAATAGCCTTGGTTTTGGCCGTTACTTTGGAACGTATGTCGTCAATGTCCGGGTACCAGCCCGCGGACTCGTCGCAGAAATAATGAACCCCCCTGCCTCCGGCAAGGGTTACCGCGGCGGTCCAGAGGGGGTAGTCGGGCATAGGGATGAGCACCTCGTCCCCGGCGTCCAGAAGGCCCTGCATGGAGATCATAATGAGTTCGCTCACCCCGTTGCCGATGTAAATGTCCTCGATTCCTACGTCCATTATCCCTTTGGACTGAAAATCCTGCATAACAGCTTTTCTGGCAGCAAAAAGGCCCTGGGAGTCGCCGTAACCCTGGGCGTTTTGAAGATTGAGGATTATGTCGTGGAGTATCTCGTCAGGAGCGTTAAAACCAAAGGCCGCGGGATTGCCGATATTGAGCTTGATTACCCTGAAGCCGTCGGCTTCGATGCGTTTTGCTTCTTTTAAGACCGGCCCCCGGATATCGTAACATACGTTGTTCAACTTAGTGGATTTCTCAAAAATATTCATGAATCTTCTTCCTTAAAAATGAAATATACTACTACCGCGTCAGGGATTCCTGTAGAGCCATTTGCCTGCTTCGTCCATGTATTTCGCCAGAGCAGCGGCGTGGATTTCGGAACTGATCCTGGATACCTCCCGGGTCCAGTCCCTGATGTCCGGAAGGGCCTTCAGCACCCGCTCCCTGCCTTCAGCAGAAGCCGCTTCTATCTCACCGGCCCGGTCGGGCAGGGATCTCGCTACAGCGTCTCCCAGAAAATACGCCGCAAGACCCGAGATTACCCCGTCCCTGCTGTTCCGGGCAAGGAATGAAAACACATCAGCAGCCTGTGGATACTGGCGGTCCAGAAGGAGGGCAAAACCGTGGTACCAGCGCACCCACTGCCTTAAGGCCGGGCTGGCGCTGTCCGTCCTGGCGCCGAAGAAACGGACTGCCCCGTTTATGTCCCGTCCCAGGATACGGGCGGTGCCGAAAACCAGGACGTTGTCGTCCACCAGAGAAGGCTTGGCAATGGCGGCCTTGTTCTCCAGGCTCATCACCGAAGGGGAATCCGAAAGAACCAGGTAGGTGTTGGCCAGGAGCCGCACCAGCCTGGGAGTGTATTTGCCCTGCCGTATCACCCGGTCCTCAAGGTAATGGACCAGCGCGGGCCAGTCCTCTTTTTCCAGGAGCGCATAGAGCTGCCGGTTGATAATAAAATAGGAATCAAACCCCACAAGGATAGCCGCCAGAATCAGGATCAGGAACCAGTTGGAACGCCAAAAAGACGAGGCGAAAGCGGAACCCAGCGTCAAAGTAGGGGTTAAAGAAAGAACTGCCAAAAAAATGATCAAAATTATGTTAAATAAAATAAAAATGGATTTGAATTTCACCCCTCGATTCTCCTATACTAACACCGTTGCTGATGGTATGATTATATTAGTTGATCATGATAGTTGAGATGAAAGGAATAAGCAAGGAGGAAGGTTCTTTTGAGCGAAGCGAACCTTGAGAAAAGACCAGGAAAAGTAATAAGCTACCCTGTAGCGGGAATACCGCCTGGAAGTTACTTTTCCGAAACAGTTTACCTGGACAACCGGTTTGTCCTGGCAGCCCCGGAGATGCCCTTTAGCCGGGAGATTATCAGTGCCCTCCAGGACTGGGAATTCAAGGAAGTGTTCAGCGCCGGGGAACCTCTGGACGATTACGCCGCGAATATTGCGGGGAAAAACGAGAACATCGAACCTACTGCGGCTACCCTCCTTTCTGACAGTGAAAAAATCATCAGAGCCGAAAACTTTTACGCCGGGTTCCAGAAATACGTTGAAGGCCTCTTTACCCAGGTAGCTACCAAGAACGAGCTGGATTTTAAATCTGTAGCTGAAAAAGTCAAAACCGCCTGCGACATTGTCCGGGAAGACCGGCGCTTCATTCTGAGGGTGCAGAAAAATAACCAATCTTCGCCTAACGAGAACTACCTGGCTTCCCATGCGGTAAAATCTACCATTATTGCCATTATCATAGGCTCCTACCTCAAGCTGCCCAACCACAGGCTCATTGAACTGGGAGTAGCGGCGCTGCTCCACGAGATAGGTATGATCAAACTGCCGCCTCAGATCTACCTTTCCAAGCGGGCGCTCCAGCCCCAGGAGCGCAAGGCTATCCTGACCCATCCCATACTGGGCTACAACATCCTGAAATCCTTTGATTTCCCCCTTACCGTTACCCTTGCCGCCCTGGAGCACCATGAACGGGAAAACGGCGCGGGGTACCCCCAGAAGCTTACAGGCGATAAGATCAGCCTCTACGCCAAGATCATCGCCGTAGCCTGCTCCTACGAAGCCCTCTCGTCCCACAGGCCCCACAAGGAGGCCAAGGACGGCTACACAGGCATGCTGGAGCTTCTTAAAAACGAGGGAAAGCAATACGACGAAACCATTATACGGGCACTGGTTTTTTCCCTTTCGATCTACCCCATCGGCCTCTACGTGCTTCTTTCGTCAGGCAGAAAAGGCCAGGTAGTGGACGTAAATCCCGAAAACCCGCGGTACCCTGTAGTCCAGGTTTTCGGCGAACTGACGCCGGATGGAAAAAACAAGATCCTTGAAACTTCCCAGGAAGGGGTTTCCATTGTCCGCCCCCTGAGCCGGGAAGAAATCGGGCAGGCCTAAAGGAAACAGTTATGGAGGATCCCGAAGGCGCTTCAACGTTCTATCCTTATATTGCGGGTATTCTCGCCGTCATCCTTACAGGGGGGTTCCTTTCGTTCCTCAAGACGGCTCTGGCCTGCTGCCGCAAAGCCCGGCTCCGTTCCCTGGCTGAAGAAGGAAACGCCGGATGCGCGAAAGTCCTGGAACTGTTTGAAAAAGCAGGCCCATACCAGGCGTCCCTGCGGCTGTGGATCATCTTTCTGGAAATCCTCTCAGGCTGCGCCGGAGGCATAGGCCTTTCGTTCCCCTTGAGCCGGATCTTCGCGGCCTGGGCTTTGCCGGCTCCTGAGATCCTCGGGGTCCTGATCACCGCACTCCTGACAGCGGCGGTATTCTTCATCTTAGGGGAAGTGATCCCCAGACAGGGAGCCCTGGCATCGCCTGAGATCTTTACCGCCCTTTTTCTCCCTGTAATACGGATCCTTTCTGTTCCCGCAATGCCGCTGCTTTTCGTAAACACCGCTGTTTCCGCTTTGGCGCGGAAATTCTCCGCCCCAGGTTCAGCGTCCCACGGCATGACCGAAAATGAACTGCGCATCGCCCTTATGGAGGGGGAAAAATCCGGGATAGTGGAACGCGAGGAACGGACCATGGTCGAAGGGGTCTTCTACCTGGGCGACCGCCGGGTAGGGACCTTCATGACCCACAGGCCGGAAATCCAGTGGCTGGACATAAACGCCGGGCCCGAAGAAGCCCGGAAAGCAGTGAAGAACAGCGGGGGCCAGCGCTACTTCCCTGTAGCCGACGGGGACCTGGATGAAGTTTCCGGCGCCGTTTCGGTACAGGACATCCTGCAGGCCCTCCTTGACGGCCCCTGGCCGGGACTCAAGGCCCTGATGGAAAAACCCTACTTCGTCCCTGAGACCATGCCGGCTATCAAGGCTTTCGAGGTTTTCAAAAAAGCCGGGGCCAATTACCTCTTCGTTATGGATGAATACGGCGGCTTTGCGGGGATCCTGACGGTCCGCAACCTTATCGAGGAAATCGTCGGCCAGCTTTCGGCTTCCGCGCCTGAAGGCGAGGAGTTCCTGAAACAGGAAGACGGTACCTGGCTGGCAGACGGCAGCGTCAACATAGACGACGCCGCCAGGGCTCTTTCCCTTCCAGG
>JAITEW010000010.1 GCA_031281855.1 Treponema sp. | reverse complement strand
GCCATAGATTTAAGCCTTTCCTCAATCGCCGCAGGATCGGGCTTTTTATGCGTATGGTTTTCACCGATTCGTTCAAAGCCTTTTGTGTTCTCATCGCAGAGAATAAGTTCTTTTTTTTCACCGATAGGCTGCAAGTCTTTGGGATTTAATTCAATACCATTTATCGGCGTAGCCGCGCCGCAGCCCCAATAGAAATACAGCCTGCCGTCATCGTCAGCAAAAAGTTTCGGGTCCCAGAAGGGGAACGCGCCTTCAAACCGCTCAAACTTATCGCTGAACAGATCTTTGGTCCGGTAGAATCTGCCGTACTCGTGGCTTGACGCGCAGAAATATACATAATCTCCGGCAACACATACATCAGGCGCATAGTCGTATGCGGGGATGTTTTTAAGCGGGTAAAACTTCCACTCCGCCAAATCACCGCTGTACAAAAAACCGCAAGTCATTGAGGGGAAGAGGTAATACGTTCCCTTGAACAAAATCATCGACGGGTCGGCGGCCTCGCGTGAAACGGAAATGCCGCCATCCCGGCGTTTGTTAAACTGATACTGGTACTCAACATTGAGCGGGTTGCAGAAATATTTCATCTTCATTTATTTCTCTCTTTTCACTTGTTCCGGTAACTGCCCAAAAACTCAAGGCTTGCCCTGGGCAGCCGCCGTTGTGTTTTCCGGTCAACGGCGATAAGGCCGAAGGTAATCGCAAAACCTTGCTGCCATTCAAAGTTGTCCAGGAGCGACCAGCAGCAGTAGCCTTTTACCGGCAGCCCATCATCAACACAGTTTTTGACACCCGCAAGAGCGCGGCGCAGAAACTCTATCCGGCGGCTGTCGTCGCCCGTGGCGCAACCGTTCTCGGTAACGATAATCGGCAGTGCGGTATGTTTATTGACAAAACGGATGACATTTTCCAACGCTTCCGGGTAGAACTCGTAGTTTCCCAGTGTGAGTTCCGCATCTTTCCTCGGAGGAACCGCCCCACCGGGCCCAAAGACGCTTCTGGTGTAATTCTGAACGCCGATAAAGTCGTCTTTCCTCAGAAAGGGGAGGTAATGCAGGAATTCATCCTCCTGTTCCGCTTCGGCGTTTTGTTCTCCGCCCGCAAGGGCCTGAATGTCATGAAGCGAAAGGGTAACGCCGGTTTTAAGATGAGGATAGACGGCTTTCATCGCGTCCCGCCCTTTTTCATGGGCTTCCATGATGAGCCTGTCCCCCTCCCGAGTGCGGGGCTTGAGGAAATCCTGAATATTCCGGGGATCCATGCCGAAGGCTTCGCCTGCCGCTTTCATGCGCGACATGATCGCCTCCATGCCGCCCCCTTCGCCCTGTTCGCTATTAAGCCCAACCTGCAGGTTGTTTTTCATCACCGCCATGTGCCGGGCGGCGATTTTAGCGATTTGCAGGCCCATGTTTGCTTCGTTGATGGTACAGACGTATTCCAGGTCTCCGCCCAATTCCCGCGCCAGTCGCTCGCAGTAGCGGGCGAAATAGTCCGCAGTTGACTCGGCCTCCCAGCCCCCCTCCTGAATGAGCCACTTGGGGGAGGAAAAGTGATGCATGGTTACGATGGGTTCGACGCTTTTTTCGCGGCAATATCCCAGCATGTCCCGGTAGTGGTCGATTTCTTTCTGGTCAAAGCTGTCTTTGTCCGGCTGTATCCGCGCCCATTCGATTGAAAAGCGATAGGCGTTAAGCCCCGCCCCGGCAAGCAGATCGATATCTTCCCTGTAGCGGTGGTAGTGGCCCACGCAGTCCAGGGAAGGCTCCTTGAACATCGAGCCGGGAACCTGTTCCATGGCCCAGAAATCGCTTTGGGTATTGTTGCCCTCAACCTGATGGGCCGCCGTAGCCGCGCCCAGTAAAAAATCCTTTGGAAAATAGCTCATATCCACCTTCATTCCAGCATGTCCTCAATGTTGAGGGTGATCCCCTTATACGAGGCATAACCGTAACTCTTGGGCTTGCCGTCCGGGGCCTTTTCAAAAAGAAGCCGTGGGGCGTTCCCCGCAATCTTCGAGAAGGACGCCCGCAGTTTCATCTCCCCCGTTTCCCCGCCGCTCATGGCAAGGTCGGCCTCATAGACGCTTTCGGCAATAACCGAATAAATCGTTTTTTCATAACCGTTATAAAAATTCTTCCCGTCATCACTGAAGTTGACATACACCGCCTCCGTTGAACCTTCCATGCCCGGCATATCCTCTTTGCCCTGCCTTTTATATTCGATATGGCCGGAATGTTTCCCCGCGATTTTTCCTTCCGTGCTAAAGGCCGGGAGGGATTGTAGTTTGGAAATATCTTTTTCAGCATAGGGGATATGCTCAGGGGTTTTCTGAACAGCAACCGGCGGGCCGGGAACATAGTCCGGCAGTTCCGCGATTCTGATCCGCATCTCTCCGGTTCCCCGTAAACCCTCGGGCCACATCACCTTTTTGCTCCCCGGATGCCAGGACATGGGGGAATAGTAGACCCACTGTTCGTCAGGATCGTTAAGGGCAGTTCCCCGGTAATGCTCATCGGACCGGGAACGTTCTATGTCGATGAGCACGGGCCCTATGTTGCCCTTGCGGAATTTGCGCACCCCCGCAACGGCGTACATATAGAGGCACATGATCATCCCCTGTATCCCGTAAGAAGGCCGGGGCATAAGGCCGAAAATAGCCGGATCGGTTTTGGGGGAAGCGCGGCAGCTCATCACCAGGCCCAGCCGTTCATCGGGGGAAAAGATCGTGGTCTCATCGTAGCCGGGGGTGTTGGTGATCCGGTCCATTTGTTCGGAACAGAGGTCCTGTACCACCGAATCGGTCAGGCGGGAACCCTTTGCCATCCCCACCAGGCTTATGGCCGTCCCTCCCCGGACGAACTGCTTGAGCTCGCCGCCCCGGACTACCTGGGGGATAAGGAAACCGGGCCGCTTAGAATCGGCCTTCATAGATTCAAGGGTGCTGATGATCTGCGTATCTTCGATACGGTAACGATCTTCCCGCCGCGTGAGCCTCCCTATGGCGGAGGCGGCCCCGATGTCGGAACGCAGGAGCGTCCAGGCAATATGTTCATTGTCCGGGGCGATGATGATCTCCGACCAGTGGTGCGTTGTCTTGGGGTCCTCCGCCAAATCCCGGGGATATTC
>JAITEW010000376.1 GCA_031281855.1 Treponema sp. | reverse complement strand
CATTTATCTTTACGTATGTATAGTAGTCTCAAAAAATTTTTTTTACTATTCATAATTTTTTCTGTGTTTTTGTATTGACGGAACTTTAATTTATGAATAATAATATTGCTAAGTGGTATAGAGTGGTAGAAAATAGAAAAATTTAGGAAAAAATGGAATGGAGTATCTGAGTACTCTGGATGATAAAGGGCGGATAAGTTTACCGGCCCGCATCCGGAACGGGCTAAAGGCTAACAGCCTGATTCTCACTAAAGGGAATGAAAACAGCGTTTGGCTGTTTACCCCTCAGGAGTGGGAAGTGTTCTCGGAAAAACTCATGGCCGCTCCTTCGCTCACTATGAAGGAGTCTATCATTATCCAGCACAGGTTCATCGTTCCTATGGTGGAGATGGAAATTGATAAAGCCGGAAGGATCGCCATTCCCCAGAGCCTGCGGGATTTTGCCGGTCTTTCCAGGGACTGTAAGATCCTGGAAGCGAGGAAACACCTGGAGCTCTGGGATTCGGGACGTTATGACGCCTTCCTCAAAGCTAATGATGAAGAGCTTCAGAAGGTTCTGGAAAAAATGGGCCCTGTGGCCCTGTTTACGTAAAGGCGGGTTTGTTTGATGGAAGCGGTTCATACGCCGGTTTTGCTGGAAGAAACTATCCGGTACCTCGGCCCCAGAAAAGAAGGGGAGCTTATGGTGGACGCTACTATCGGCGAAGGCGGCCACAGCCTCGCTTTTTTGACCCGCTTTAAGGAGCTCAGGATTATCGGCGTAGACGCGGACCCTGATATCCAAAAGGTGGCCCGGGAAAGGCTCGGGGGCTTCGGGGACCGGATACAGTTTTATACCGGCTGGTCCCATGATTTTTTTGCCGGTTATCCCGCTTCCCTCAAGAGGCCGGATACGATACTTATCGACCTTGGAGTGAGCCTTTTTCACTACGAGAAGAGCCGCAGGGGCTTCAGTTTCCGTTATGACGAGCCCCTGGATATGCGTATCGATACTTCTTCCGGCTTCAGCGCTGCGGATTTAATCGCAAAGCTGCCGGAAAAGGACCTGGCGGACTTGCTGTACAATAACGCAGGGGAGCGGTTTTCCAGGCGTATAGCCAGGGCCGTTGTCGAGGCCAGGGCGGCAGGGCCGGTTAAGAGTTCCGCGGTGCTGGCGGAAATTGTGGAACAAGCGGTGCCTCCCCAGTACCGCAGGGGATGGGTGCACCCTGCTACCAGAGCCTTCCAGGCCCTGCGGATTGCGGTGAACAGTGAGCTGTCGAGGCTTCCGGATCTTTTGGAAGCGGCTTTGCAGGTTCTTGAACCCGGAGGGAGGCTGGGAATCATCAGTTTCCATTCCCTTGAGGACAGGATCGTAAAGAACTTTTTCCGGGAAAAGAACAAGGACTGTATCTGTCCCCCGGAAGAGCCGATATGTAGGTGTAAAGGAAACAGAGTAGTTACCTTGCTCTCGCGGAAAGGGATCGCTCCAAGCGATGAGGAAATCAGGATGAATCCTCCGTCAAGGAGCGCCAGGCTGCGGGCTGTGGAAAAAGTACTGGATGAGGTTGGATCATGATTAGGCGGTATTTGTTTCTTTATTTTATAGTGGTCTCTATTCCCCTGCTCCTGGGCATTACCGCCTGGCAGTCTTTCCGGTACACAGAACTGGATAAGGACGTCAGGCGTCTTGAGGCGGTCCAGGAGGACTGGGTAGAGAGCAACAAACGGCTGATTGCGGGGATAGCCGTTCTTTCATCTTCAGAGCGCATAGAAGCTATCGCTCTTCATGACTTGGGGCTGTCGAAAATACAGCCAGAGGATGTTCTGCAGGTCAGGATTGAAAAAAAGTAGGAGTTTGAGGTTTATGGACGTGCTGATGAGTTATTGTGAAGCATCTCAAGCCGCAGGAGGGCGTTTTCCGGAAGGAGCCGATTTTTCCGGAGGTTTTACCGCGGTATCCATTGATTCGCGGACTGCCGGAAGGGGTTCCCTTTTTACGGCCCTTCCTGGGGCGGTTCATGACGGCCACCGTTTCATCGAAGACGCCTTCCGCGCCGGCGCCGGGAGCGCTCTTGTCGCCCGTTCAAAGATGGAAGATCCTTCTCTGAGCCTGGCCGCTTTGGCGCGGCGGTACAATAAACTCCTCATTATCGTGGAAGACACGCTTAAGGGGCTGCAAAGTATAGCCGGGGCCTATCTCGATAAGTTCCCCAGGCTCCTTCGGGTGGGCATTACCGGTTCTTCCGGGAAGACTACGACCAAGGAAATCGCCGCGGCCCTTGTGGGGCAGGAAAAAAAGACTGTTGTGAACACAGGGAACCTCAATTCCGAAACCGGGCTGCCCCTTTCGGTGTTTAAGGTCCGGCAGGAACATGAAGCGGGCATCTTTGAAATGGGGATGAACCGCAAGGGGGAAATCTCCGAACTCGCAGGGGTGCTTAAACCTGGCCTCGCGCTTATCACTAACATCGGTTCTGCCCATATTGGAATTCTCGGCACTAAAGGGGCGATAGCTGAGGAGAAAAAAAATATTTTTTCCAGGTTCAGCGGAAACGAAACCGCCCTGATCCCTGAAGAGGATGAGTACGCCGGTTTTCTTTCCCAGGGTGTAAAGGGAAGGGTCGTCATGTACGGGCCCGGAAATTTCCCTGAACTGAAAGGTTCCAGGGATCTGGGCCTTGAAGGGAGCGAAATAAACTGGGACGGCCGCCTTTGCCGTTTCGGCCTTCCGGGAAAATTCAACCTGAAAAACGCCTTCGCCGCCCTGGCTATAGCCAGGGAGCTGGGTGTAAGCGCCGAAAGGATACAGCGGGGCCTCGAATCGGTAAGGCCCCTCTTCGGCAGAGGGGAGATCGTTCCCGGGAAAGTGACGGTTGTCAGGGACTGCTACAACTCGAATCCCGAAAGCCTGGAAGCTGCCGTGGAATTCTGCGACAGCCTGGACTGGCCAGGCAGGAGGGTCTATGTCATCGGCTCTATGCTGGAACTTGGCCGGAATTCCGGCGAAGCCCACCGCCGTATCGGCCGCGTTTTGGCGTCTTCTTTGGCGGAAAAAGTTTTCCTCTACGGCGCCGAAACGGAAACCACCGCCGCCGTGCTGGCTTCCAGGGCTTTTCCTTTTTTCCATACAGAAGCCATGGAGGATCTGGAAGAAGTTCTGGAACAGTATATACGCCCGGGGGATCTGGTTTTATTGAAAGGTTCCCGGGGCTGCGCCCTGGAACAGCTCACCGGGATTCTGACCGGAGAACCGGCTATGGCGCTCCAGAGGGGAGGGTTTTAAATGTTTTTGGAATTTGTCTATCCGCTGGTTAAATACTTTACCCCTTTCAACGTATTCCAGTACCTGACCTTCCGGGGAGCCTATGCCGCGCTTACCACGTTGCTTATATGCTTCATCTTCGGCCCCAGGATCATCGAAGCTTTAAGGCGGCTCAAAGTAGGCCAGTCCATAAGGGAAGACGGCCCCGCAAGCCACCTGAAAAAAAGCGGAACCCCCACAATGGGAGGCATCTTTATCATCCTTTCCGTGGCTGTTTCCATGCTGCTCTGGATGGATCTGGATAATATCAAGGTTCTGGTTACCCTGGGGGCTTTCGGGGCTTTTGGCCTTATCGGCTTTATCGATGACTACCTCAAAGTAACCCGCCATAACTCAGACGGCCTTCCTGCGTGGGCTAAGCTCGCTGGGCAGTTCGTTGTGGCCGCGGTGATAATGCTCATACTCTATTTCTCAGGCACCGAGGGGATAACCGAACTTTACGTCCCGTTTTTCAAAAATCCCGTAGCGGACCTGGGCGTCCTGTGGATACCTTTCGGGATCCTCCTTATTGTCGGCGAATCCAATGCGGTGAATATCTCGGACGGCCTGGACGGCCTTTTGGCAGGGCTCCTTATCCTGGTGTTCATCACCCTTACTATCCTGACCTATCTTTCAGGCAGGGCCGATTATTCGTCGTACCTTGGAATTCCCTACATCACCGGCGCAGGGGAACTGACGGTGTTCTGCCTCGCAGCCGTAGGGGCCTGCGTCGGCTTCCTCTGGTTTAACGCCCACCCTGCTGAGGTTTTTATGGGAGACGTAGGCAGTCTGTCCCTTGGCGGTGTGATCGCGGTTATCTCCCTTATTATCAAGAAGGAGATTCTGCTCCTCATTATCGGCGGGGTTTTTGTCCTGGAAGTTATTTCGGATATCCTGCAGGTCGCTTCCTACAAACTCAGGAAGAAACGGGTGTTCAAAATGGCGCCTCTTCATCATCATTTTGAACTGTCCGGATGGGCCGAAAACAAGGTGGTTATACGTTTCTGGATTCTTGGAGGGCTGTTTGCGATCATCGCGCTTTCGACGCTGAAGATCCAATAAGGGGGGAACTATGAGCCAATTTGAAGCGGAAATGCCGGCTGTCAGGCGGCAGGGAGATCATGTTTTAATAGCCTCTGTTTTGCTCCTTACCGGACTGGGGCTGGTTACGCTCTATTCCTCATCTTTCGGTTTTGCCGAACAGTTCTTCGGAGACGGCCTCTATTTTTTCACCCGCCAGGTTACCCTTGGCGCCGTGGGGCTGGCGCTCTTCTTCGTAGCTGCGCATATTAAGCTGGAATTTCTCCGCAAACTGGTTAAGCCCCTGGTGATCGGGACGGTTATTCTCTGCTGCCTTACGTTTGTTCCGGGCATCGGGGTTTCCAAAAACGGCGCTTCCAGGTGGATACACCTGGGTTCCTGGACGTATCAGCCTTCAGAGCTGGTTAAGCTGGTGCTGCCCCTCTACCTGGCGCATATCTTCGACAAGAAGGGTTCCGAAATAGACCGCTTCTCCAAGGGCATACTCCCTCCGATTATGATAACCACGCTCTTTTCCCTTCTGATATATTTGCAAAATAATTTTTCCACAGCTCTTTTTATCGCTCTGAACGCCCTTTTTATCTTTTTCCTCGCTGGCGTTAAATTCCGTTACTTCTTCAGCGCCGTGTTTATACTCCTTCCTATATCGGCCCTCCTTGTTTTAACCAAAGAACACCGGTTCCGCAGGGTCATAAGTTTCTTCCTCCCCGACTGGGACCCCCAGGGAGCGGGCTACCAGGTCAGGTCTTCGGTGACTTCCGTGAGTTCCGGCGGGTTCTGGGGCAAAGGCATAGGAGAGGGGACCAGGAAGGTTGCCAGCGTCCCTGAGATCCATTCGGACTTTATTTTTTCAGCATTCGCCGAAGAAGCCGGTTTTCTGGGGATTCTGCTTTTTGTCCTCCTTTTCGCGGTCTTCGCCTTCAGGGGATACCGGGCTGTGTTGGGAAACGAAAAAGTTTTTTCAAGGCTTCTGGGCTTCGGGCTGGTGACTATGATTGTTTCCCAGGTCCTCCTCAATATCGCGGTAGTCGCCGGGGCGGTCCCTGCTACGGGCCTCCCGCTGCCGTTTTTTTCAGCCGGAGGATCGTCTTTGGCGACTACGCTCCTTATGGCGGGGCTGGTGGTCAATATTTCCAGGACCCGGGCGCCTGTTTTCGCGGCCCGCGCGGCCAGGCCGGAGGCGTAGCATGCCGGGGGATTATATGTACTCCAGGGATACCGCCGGGGTCCGGGAATCCGGCGCGAGATTCGACAAAGTTCCTAAATGGATCATCATGGCTGTCTGCTTTGCCGCAGGGGCGGAACTGATCTGGCTTTTGGGCATTACGCCGTTCATGCCTTTTTCGCGTATAAATGTCTCTCCTGCCGGAGGGCTGAGCCGGGAGCACATACTGGCCCTTGCGGGAATCGGCGTACAGTCGTCGTTCATTTCCGTTAATGTCCGGGATGCCGAACAACGCCTCCGGGCGCTGCCGCAGATCAGGACGGCCCGGGTTTTTAAGCATTTTCCTGACAAGCTGGAAATAATCCTCGAAGGCCGCAGCCCTGCGGCAATGGCCCTGGCAGGCAGCGGCGGAATAGCGGTGCCGGTGTTTTTTGATGCTACAGGGGTCATTTTCCAGGTAGGATCAGGAACGTACCCGGAAACAATCCCGGAACTCCCGGTGGTTTCCGGGCTGGTAATCGAGGACCCTGTTCCGGGCATGCGGCTTCCGGCTATGTTTGTTTCCGTTTTTTCCGCTATTGAATCCATCAGTATGAACGCCCCGGAATTGCTGGCTGCTGTCTCGGAGATCCGCATTAGCCGCAAATCCTTTGACGGTTTTGATTTAATCCTTTATCCTGTCCATAAACAGATAAGGGTCCGTCTTTCTGAATTGAACGAAGATCTGCTCCGCTATACCCTGTTGACGGTGGATGTCCTGGCGGCAAAGGAGCCCGGAGTCGGCGATATTGATTTCCGGGCAGGAACGGTGGCGTATACCCTGAAGGAGGCTTCCTCTGAGTACTGAAGATTTGTTTGTCGGTCTTGATATCGGCACAACCAAAGTCTGCGCCGTTATAGGCGAACGCAATATTGAAACCGGAAAGCTGGAAATCACCGGTATAGGCGCCAGCCCCTCTACGGGCCTTAAAAAAGGGGTAGTAGTCAATATTGAGGCTACCCTCAGATCCATAGGTTCTGCTGTGGAAAAGGCCGAGATGATGAGCGGCAGGGAGGTGCACAACTGCTGGACCGGCATCGGAGGAAGCCATATTGACGGGATCAATTCCCGGGGGGTGGTGGCGGTTACCGGGAGGAACCGGGAAACCCGGGAGATAGGCAAGGAAGACGTGGAACGGGTCCTCGAAGCCGCCAGGGCGGTGGTTATTCCTATGGACCGCCAGATCCTGGAAGTGATACCCCAGAGCTACATCGTAGACGATCAGAAAGGCGTCAGGGATCCTCTGGACATGATCGGGGTGCGTCTTGAGGCTGAGGTGCATATCATCACCTGTTCGGTTACAGGGGCCCAGAACCTTATCAAATGCGTCAACCGCGCCGGGTTCCGTGTCAACGATCTGGTGCTCCAGTCCCTGGCCGCGGGCCGTGCTGTCCTTTCACCTGAAGAAAAGGAACTAGGCGTGGTGCTTATCGACCTGGGAGGCGGGACAACGGACGTGCTGGTCTATATCGAAGGGGCGCCGTATTCCACCACTACCATTCCCGCCGGAGGCGCCCAGGTTACCAGCGACATATCAATTTTGAAAAACATATCTCCTGAATACGCGGAAAAAATAAAGCTTGAAGCAGGCTGTTGCTGGGAGCCTTTTCTTGAAGAGAACAGCGACATCCTTATCCCCGGCGTAGGCGGAAGGCCGCCTCAGCCTATTCCGCGGTCAGAGATACTGGCTGTTATCTCCCCCCGTATGGAGGAGATTTTCAAGATGGTAAAGGAAAGGCTGGACAAGCTTTCCCTGAACCGGCCCCTGGGAGCCGGGATAGTGCTCACCGGCGGCGGAGCCCAGCTTTTGGGAGCCCCGGAACTTGCGGCCCAGGTTTTCGGTTCCCCTGTAAGGGTAGGGGTCCCTCATTCCGAAGGGGGCTTGGTGGCGGAGTACCAGAACCCCGCGTTCGCCACCGCTGTGGGCCTGGTCCTTGAGGGGTTTGACCGTGAAGGCCAGGACGCCGGCAGCCCCGCAGGGGACATACGGCCCAGGGATAAAGGAGGGGAGCCTTTCTGGGATAAACTTATGGACTGGCTTAAGAAGGAATTTTTTTAACCCCCAGGTTTGGGGAACATAAAACAAGTGATTTGGGAGGGGATTATGACTATCAAAGTGCTCGAAGAGCGGGAAACACAGCAGCAGCCGGCGTCTGTCTCAGCCGGAGTTCCTGATTGGGAACAGCAGCCTGTAAGCATCGTGGTCGTCGGGACCGGCGGCGGCGGCTCCAATGCCGTGAACGGGATGATCCGGTACGGCATCAAAGGCGTCAAGTTTATCGCTGTCAATACGGACATCAAGGACCTTGGCAAAAGCAATGCTGACATCAAGCTGCAAATCGGCGTTAAACTCACCCAGGGAAGGGGCGCCGGCGGGGACCCTGCTACGGGTGAAAAGGCGGCTCTTGAAAACGAGGAGCAGATCCGGGAATTGCTCAAAGGCGCGGACATGGTATTCATTACCGCCGGCATGGGCGGGGGGACAGGCACCGGTTCGGCTCCGGTTATCGCCAAAATAGCAAAGGACCTTGGGGCCCTTACTGTGGCGGTAGTTACCAAGCCCTTCAACTATGAACGGTCCAACAGGATGCGGATAGCCGAAGAAGGCATCGCCAAACTGCGGGGAGAAGTGGATACGCTCATTGTGATTCCTAACCAGAAACTTCTCGACAACGCGGAGTGTACCACCTCGTGCCTGGAGGCCTTTGGGAAAGCCGACGACGTGCTCCGCCAGGGCGTCCAGGGGATATCGGACCTCATCATCGAGACCGGGTTTATCAATATAGACTTCGCCGACGCTGTGACGGTTATGAAGGACAAAGGCGACGCCCTTATGTCCATCGGTTACGGTTCCGGCGAGAACAAGGTCGATGAAGCGGTTTCCAACGCCATGGACAACCCCATTTTGGAAGACATTTCCATTGATGGCGCCAAGGCGATGCTGATCTATGTGGCCGGTTCCAAGGAATTTCCCATAGTGGAATACAACGACATTGTAGAGCGCATTACCGCCGATGCGGATCCTGACGCCAATATAATCGCAGGACTCTATTTTAATCCCGAACTGGAAGACCGCGTCAGGGTAACGGTGATAGCTACCGGCTTTAGATCAAAGCTGGCAGAAAAAGAAAACAAAGTCGCCAAAATAGAGATTGTCAAAAACGGGGACGATAATGTTTCCAGTACCGAGTACCAGCAGATGACAGGAAAGACCAAGGTAGTCGGATGCCTTCCTTACCGGAACTCCGGCTATGCCGAAGATGATTTGGACGTTCCTCCCAGCATCCGTTACCGCGGCTTTGGAGGTAATGGCAATGGCGATGCCGAGCCTTCCGGCGGCGCCTTCGCTATGGGAAAAACCGGGACTAACTGAAGGGAACCGCAGATCAGTGGATAAACAAACCCTTCTGGAAAATTACCGTTCCCGCCTTATCGCCCTTGAGCGCCGGGCGCCTCTTACCGCGGAAACTTACCGGCTCGAGATCCGCCGGTTCCTGGACTGGCTTGAGGGCGAAGGGCTTTCGGTGGGCGGCGGAAGGCCGGACCTTTCCCCGGTTTCCCCTGGGGATAGGGCTGCGGCGTTTTCCGATATGAGCCGGTATCTCGATTACCGCCGTACCCATGACGGCATTGATTCCCGGTCCGCCGCCAAGTCCATATCCGCGCTCCGTTCGTTTTTCAGATTCCTGGTAGACGAACGGATCCGGGGCGACGACTGCGCGGCTCTCCTGGAAGCCCCGCGGCGAGTGGGGCGTCTGCCGGCGGTGCTGAAGAAGGGCGACGCGGACAGGCTTTTGGCCCTCATTGATACCCGGACCCCTTTGGGCATCAGGAACCGGGCTCTGTATGAACTCATATATTCCGCGGGACTGCGGGTTTCGGAAGCAGTGGCCCTGAATGCCCAGGATCTGGTCCTTTCCGAAGGACTGGCCCGGGTCAGGGGCAAAGGCGGCAAGGAACGGCTTGTGGTATTCGACAGCGAAACCGTTTCCTGGCTCAAACGCTACCTGAACGAAGCGCGGCCCGCGATCCTGGGGCAGCGCCGCAGTTCCGCCCTTTTTGTCGGCCGCAGCGGCAGGAGGCTTTCCCGTAAGGGTATCTGGAAAAATTACACCTCTCTCGCCGCCCGGGCCGGGATAAGCTCCAAGCTTCATACCTTGCGGCATACGTTCGCCACCGAACTCCTTGCAGGCGGCGCCGATCTCAGATCCCTGCAGGAACTATTGGGGCACGCGGATCTTTCCACTACCCAGATCTATACCCATGTGGACTCTGCGCTGCTCCGGGAAAGCCACCGCAAGTATCTGCCTAAACTCAAAGACCGGAGCGGCAAATGAAAATTAAAAAAGAAGTAGTTATCGGCATCATTATCGTACTCGCTGTCTTTACCGGTATTGCGGGGATAACGATCTACCGGAAAAGCAGAAACCGCGAGGACCTTGCTGTCCGGATTGCGGCCCTGAGCGACGGCCCGCCTTCAACGATAGAAGGTCTCAGAAACGCCATAGCCGCTTATGAGAAGCAGATTGAGCAGCATGTAAAGGACGCCGCCCAACTGGGGGTGTACTGGAAGATCCTGGCAGTGAGGCTTCAGGATCGGGGGCTTCACAACGAAGCCCTTGACGCCCTTGAACGGGCTATTTACTTTACCCCTGAGGATCGGGCGCTTCACTATATGACCGGAGTATCTGCGGGCTATGTAGCCAAGAATATTCACAGTTTTCCGGGTGTTGATAGTTCCGAAAGGGACCGTTATTTCGCACTTGCAGAGGAAGGATACCTCAGGGCCATTGAAATAGACGATCGCTACCTGCGGCCCAGGTACGGCGTTGCGGTACTCTATGTATTTGAACTGGACCGGCCCGCGGAAGCTTTGCCTCATCTCCTTAAGTACCTTGAAATATCCGGAAATGACACCGACGCCTTGTTCGTCCTTGGGCGGGCTTATTATGTAACCGGGGCTTTGAAAGAGGCTCTGGAGGTCTACGACCGCATTATCAGCATAACCAAAGACGCGCAGAAACGGACTGAAGCCCAAAACAACCGGCAGCTTGTCATGGGGCGTCTGTATGGATAACCGGGGTCTTCTGGATTGGATGATAAGCCGCATTCCGGGTCTTAAAGGAAGGGACGCAAAAACCCTCTGCATGAAATTTGACCATGAAGGGGATTTGGTATTACATTCAAAGAACGATCTCGAAAATTTGCTGGGCCATACTCTGGGCCGGCGCCCCTGGACTTGGGGGGAAATCCGGTCAGGAGCCGAAAAAGATGCCGCTGCGGCCTGTAAGAGGGGGATAAAAACGGTTTCTCTTGTGGAAGAAGGGTATCCTCCCCTGGTCCGGGAGATCTTCGATCCCCCGGGGCTCCTGTTTTACCTTGGCGCCCTTCCTGATCCCCGCAAGCCCCTGGCGGCGGTGGTAGGCACCCGGAAACCTTCTTCTGCCGGGGCTCTTCAGGCTTTTTCCCTTGGACGGGACCTGGGCAGAGCGGGTATACCGGTCGTTTCCGGTCTTGCTCTGGGTATTGACGCCATGGCGCATAGAGGAAATATTGAAGGATACGCGCCAACCCTGGCGGTTCTGGGTTCAGGGCCGGACCGGATCTACCCGGCGTCGAACCGTGGGCTGGCCAGGATGATTCTTGAATCAGGCGGCGGCATTGTAAGCGAGTATCCCCCGGGGACAGGGCCTATGAAATGGCACTTTCCGGCAAGGAACAGGATCATTTCGGCTTTTGCCAGAGGAACCGTAGTTGTCGAAGCTCCCGAAAGATCCGGCGCCCTTATTACCGCCGCGTTTGCGCTGGATCAGGGCCGGGATCTCTGGGTCGCCTCAGCAGGGCTTTCCTCTCCTTTAGGGAAAGGAACCGCGAAACTGGTTGAAGACGGCGCGAAGCTTATCTCTTGCGCAGCGGATATCCTTGCGGAATGGGGGATAGAAAGCGGATTAGCCGAAAAAGAATCCGGGTACGGAAATTCCGCCGGAAGCGCCCTGGCAGCGGGGCTGGCAAAAAGTTTGAATATAAAACTGTGAGGAACCTGCATGTCGGTAAAAGAGAAGAAAGAAAAAGCCGTGCCGGCTAAAAAAACCAGGGCTAAATCCAAGGACAGGAAGATCCTTGTTATTGTGGAATCCCCTGCAAAGGCAAAAACTATCGAAAAATACCTGGGCCCTGATTACAGCGTCAAAGCCTCTATGGGGCACCTTATCGATCTTCCCAAATCAAGGACCGCTATTGATACGGAACACAATTTTGAGCCTGAATATATCACCGTACGGGGAAGGGCCAAGCTGCTCAAGGAACTCCAGGGGGACGCGAAAAAGTCGGATCTGGTCCTTCTGGCAAGCGATAATGACCGTGAAGGGGAAGCTATAGCCTGGCACCTCAGGAACGCCATCAGCGCCAAAACCGGCAAGGTTCCTATTCAGCGCATCAGCTTTAATGAGATTACCCCGCAGGCAATAAAGGACGCAGTAGCCAATCCGTCGTCTATTGACGAGTCCAAAGTAAACGCCCAAAAAGCCCGGAGGGTCCTGGACCGCCTGGTAGGCTACAACCTTTCGCCGCTGCTCTGGAAAAAAGTGAAGAACGGCCTTTCTGCCGGCAGGGTCCAGTCTGTGGCCCTGCGGCTTATCTGCGAGCGGGAGAAAGAGGTTGAATCCTTCATTCCCGAAGAATACTGGACCCTGGAAGCGGATTTCAAAACCGGCAAATCCGGCGGGCGCAAGGCCGAATACACCGCCCAGCTTGTGTCCTGGAACGGCGCCAAGCCGGAACTCAAAACAGAAGCCGATGTCAGGGCGATCATTGAGATCATCAAAAACAGCGAATGTGTTGTTTCAGACGTCAGGGAGATCGAAAAATCCGTAAAACCCAGGCCTCCTTTTACCACATCCCAGCTCCAGCAGACAGCGGCCAACCGTCTGGGCTTTACCAGCAAGAAAACCATGCAGGTAGCCCAGCAGCTCTACGAAGGCGTAAATTTCGGGAACAGCCGGGTAGGGCTTATCACCTACATGCGCACCGACTCGGTGCGTATCTCCCAGACCGCACTGGATGATGTCAGGGACTGGATAGGGAAGAACTACCCCAAGGGGCTTCCTGAAAAGCCAATCGAATACGCTGTAGGAAAAAAAGCCCAGGACGCCCATGAAGCCATACGCCCCACGTATGTCAGCTATACGCCTGAGGATGTAAAAGATTCGCTTGCACGGGATCAGTTGAAGCTCTATACGATTATCTGGGAACGCTTTGTGTCCAGCCAGATGAACAACGCCAGAACCAGGACCGTCAGCGTGGACATCTCTGTTTCAGGCAGCGAAAACGCGGCAGGAGAGGGGATCTTCCGCATCGCGGGAACCAAGATCATCGAAAAAGGTTTTTACGAGGTAATGAAGCTCCTGGTTTCAAAGGACGAAAAGGAAAGCTCCTATCCGGCCTTGAAGACCGGCGACAAGGTGCATGTGGATTCCTTCAGGCCTGAACAGCATTTTACCCAAGGGCCCCCGCGTTATACCGACGCCTCTATCGTCAAGACCCTGGAGGAAAAGGGCATAGGCAGGCCCTCAACATACGCCCCTATCATATCGGTGCTCCTGGACCGCTACTACGTGGTCCGGTCGAACAAGCAGTTAGTGCCGACTATCCTGGGAAGGATGATCAACGACATGCTGGTGGATAATTTTCCCTATGTAGTAGACGCCGGGTTTACCGCGGCTATGGAGAACAAACTCGACGCTGTCGAAGAAAACCAGATCTACTGGCCCGAGATGATCCGGGAATTCTGGAATCCCTTCAAGGACCGGGTGGACGAGGTAGGCAAAACCCTGGAATCATACAAGGGTTCCCTGGACGAGGTTACGGACCATGTCTGCGAAAAATGCGGCAAGCCTATGGTGAAGAAGCTGGGCCGCTTTGGGTTCTTTCTGGCCTGTTCCGGTTTCCCTGAATGCCGGAATACCAAATCCATACCCCTGGCCAAGTGCCCCAAATGCGGCGGCGATGTTGTGGCCCGGAAGACCAAGGGCAGGGGCAAGGAATTTTACGGCTGCACAAACTATCCCCAGTGCGATTTTATCAGCCACTTTAAGCCCATAAACCAGAACTGTCCCAAGTGCGGCCAGTTCATGGTTGAGAAGTACGACAAGAAAAACGGTTCCCATAAGGCCTGTATCAATCCGGACTGCGATTATCTCCATTCCAGTGATGACGAAGAGCCTGCGGGCAAGGATTCAAACAATGACGAATAACAAGATTGAAGAATACCTTGACTATCTCAGAGTGGTACGGGGGGTCTCCAGCCGGACCCTTACGGCTTACAGCAGGGATCTCGGGCGTTTCGCGGCTTACTGTTCCAACAGGGAGTTTCTTCCTGAAAGCGCAAGCCCTTCCGGCGTCCGGGGTTTTATCGCGGATCTCAGTGCCGAAGGCATTGCCTCGGTAAGCGTAAACAGGGCGCTCTCTTCAATACGGGGTTTTTACCGCTGGATGGTCCGCTTCGGTTACCGTAAGGATGATCCTTCGATACTCCTGAAAAACCTCAAGACGCCAAAGATCCTTCCGGCTTTTCTCTATGAAACCGAGATGGCGAAGTTTTCGGAACTCCCTGATACAGCCGGTATTCTCTGGCCCGAAAGGGATAAGGCCCTGATCCTGACCATGTATTCAGGAGGGCTGCGCATTTCGGAACTTGTGGGGCTTTCGCTTAAGAACGTAGAACGGGATTTTTCGGGCGCCAATGTTATCGGTAAAGGGGACAAAGAGCGCCAGGTGTTTTTCTCTGACGAAGCCCGTGAAGCGCTGCTGGCGTATCTTCCCTGCAGGCAGGGGAGGATTAAAGCCGAACGCCAGACGGACCGGCTTTTTATCAGCCGCAAAGGCGCCCCTATTTCAATACCCGGTGTGCGGTGGATAATCGCCAGATACTCGGAACGCTCGGGACTCCGGAAGAATGTCTCCCCCCATGCACTGCGCCACAGTTTCGCGACCCACCTGGTGAACTCTGGCTGCGATGTCCGGGTGGTCCAGGAACTCCTGGGGCACGCCAGCATCAGTACGACCCAGCGCTATACGCATGTTGATACAGAGCGGCTTAAAAAGACCTATGCCAGAGCCCATAGGAGAAGCAAAGTAAAGGATGGTGAAGAAATATGAAAACAGGTGCTGTGAAAACGGATAACGAAAAAACCAAAATCCGTTCGACTACGGTTCTTGCTGTGCGCCGGAACGGGAAGGTGGCCATGGCCGGGGACGGCCAGGTGACTATGGGCGAAACGGTGATGAAAAACAACGCCCGGAAAGTGCGGCTTCTTATGGACGGGAAGGTTCTCTGCGGTTTCGCAGGCGCTACTGCGGACGCGTTTACCCTTTTTGACCGTTTCGAGGCGAAGCTCAAGGAGTATTCCGGTGACCTGGCCAGGGCGGCTGTGGAGCTTGCCCGGGACTGGCGCACGGACCGGGCTCTGCGGCGTCTTGAGGCCCTGCTCCTTGTGGCGGACATCCATAAGACGCTTCTCATCTCCGGCACCGGGGATGTGATAGAACCTGCTGAAGACGCCCTGGCCATAGGTTCAGGGGGCAATTACGCCTATGCGGCGGCTCTGGCGTACCTGGACGGCTCGGATCTTTCGGCCAGGGAGATCGCCGAAAAGAGCCTTAAAATCGCTGGGAATATCTGCATCTATACCAACGGGCAGATTACGATAGAAGAACTGGAAAAATAAGGAAATCTGTTATGGAAGAAAAACAATTGATCACTAGCGGCGTAGACGAGTTTACTCCCAGGGAAATCGTGGCGGAACTGGATAAATATATCGTAGGCCAGAAGAAGGCCAAGCGGGCGGTAGCGGTGGCTCTGAGGAACCGCATCAGGCGGCTTAAAATCAGCGCCGAAATGCGGGACGACATTACCCCCAAAAACATACTCATGATAGGCCCCACAGGGGTAGGGAAAACTGAGATCGCCAGGCGCCTGGCGAAGCTGACGAATTCGCCTTTTATCAAGGTAGAAGCAACCAAGTACACCGAAGTGGGCTATGTAGGCAGGGACGTGGAATCCATGATCCGGGATCTCATGGCTGCAGGTTTCCAGATGGTAAAGCAGGAGATGCAGGAATCGGTTACCGCGGAGGCTGCCAAGAGGGCGGAAGACGCGCTCCTGGATCTCCTCCTTCCGGGTACAGGGAAAAAACCCAAACCTGAAAAGGCCCCTCAGAACCCGGTAGTGCGGCCTATGGGAAGTTTCACTATCAACCCGAACAATTCAGGCGGTCCCGGTCCTGCCTTTATGGGCACCGCTATCCAGATAGGCATACCTGTCGGGCGCGACAAGGAACAGGACGCGTCTGAAACGGAGAATCCCGCATTGGGGCCTGGCAGCCCGGGCCAGGAAGACGCCGGAACCGGAACCGCCGCCGGTTCAGGCCCTTCAAAAGCGGCTTCAGGCAGGAATACAACAGGAGCCGCTACGAGGGAAAAATTCCGCGCTATGCTCAGGGAAGGAAAACTCGATGACAGGACCGTGGAAATCATGGTCAATCAGAACCCCCAGTTCCCGGCTTTTGAGATGATGGGCGGAGGCATGGAAGACATAGAGGCGAGCCTTTCGGGAATAGCCGGCTTCTTTGGGGGAAGCAAGAAAAAGAAAGTAGTCTCCGTGAAGCGCGCCAGGGAGATCCTTGTTTCAGAAGAATCCGAGAAGCTTATCGACCGGGACCGGGTGAGCGACGAAGCCCGCCAGAGGGTAGAGGAAACAGGCATTGTTTTTATCGACGAGATCGACAAAATCGCCGTCAAAGGCGACCGCGGAGGGGGGCCGGACGTGTCCCGTGAAGGGGTGCAGCGGGATATACTCCCTATCGTGGAAGGCGCCACGGTAAGCACCAAATGGGGCCCCGTAAACACGGACCACATCCTCTTTATTGCCGCAGGGGCTTTCAATATCGCTAAGCCTTCGGACCTTATCCCCGAACTCCAGGGCCGTTTTCCCCTGAGAGTGGAACTGGATTCACTGGGCAAAGAGGACTTCCTCAGGATACTTACGGAACCCAAGAACGCCCTTACGAAGCAGTATGTGGAACTTATGGCTACCGAAAAGGTGGAAATCGAATTCGCCCCTGAAGCGGTGGATCGCCTGGCCGCTCTGGCTGCTGAGGTCAACGCGCGGCTGGAAAACATAGGCGCCAGGCGGCTCCATACCATCATGGAAGCCCTTCTTGAGGAGTTGTCCTTCGAGGCTCCTGACATAGCACCGGCTAAGGTTCCTATAACCGTGGATTATGTGAACCAAAAGCTGGCGGACATTGTGAAAGACCAGGATTTAGGGAGGTATATCCTGTAAAGTGAAGCAGGAAAACGCCGATGATTGAAAGGGGAGAATGGTATGATCGTAAATAACAACTTTACCAAAACCGTGGATCTGCTTCACAGGGCTATGGACGCCACTACTGTCAGGCAGGCGGTGATCGCCAATAACATCGCCAACGCAGGGGTGCCTAACTTTAAGCGGACCAACGTGAACTTCGAGAGCGAACTCAAACGGGCGCTGGAAACGGAAAAACAGCGGCCTGCCCTGGAACTCAGGCTGACCAACCCCGGGCACATGGCCGACTGGGAGCCCCGGGATTACCAGGATGTCCAAATCCGGCGGGTTCTGGATTATACGACTACGGAAAACAACAACGGCAACAACGTAAACGCCGAAGAAGAATTCAACCTGGCGCTGGAAAACCAGCTCCGGTATATGCTGCTGGCTAACTCCGCGGCTTTTGAATTCAGCCAGGTAAACATGGTTCTGAGGAACAGGTAGGAGTAGTATATGGGGCTTTTTACTTCGATTAACATAGCGTCTTCCGGGATGAGCGCCGAACGGATCAGGGCCGACGTCATTGCGGACAATATTGCCAACGCCTCCACTACCCGCACCAACGAAGGCGGCCCTTTCAGGAGGAGCCGTGTGGTCATGCGGCCCCGTGTGGACAGCCCTTACTGGCGTTCGCCTTTCCTGCCCCAGGGCCTGGATAACGGCATCGGCCAGGGCGTGCGGGTCTCCGAGATCCAGAAAGACTACACTGCGGAAAACAAACTGGTATACGACCCTACCCACCCGGACGCCATCAAGACCGGGCCCCGGCAGGGTTATGTGGAAATGCCTAATGTGGACATTGTCACCGAAATGGTGGATATGATTGCGGCGTCCAGGGCCTATGAGGCCAACGCGTCCATCATCGAAGGGGCCAAGACTATGTTCCAGAGGGCGCTTGATATCGGAAGAAGCTGAAAGCTTTTTTAGCATCCCAAGGGAGGGGAAGATATGACAATTTACAGACCAGAATTGGCGGGACTCGGAAGCCTGCCTGATTTGCCGCTCAAGATTACCCATCCGTACCACATGGTTTCAGGTACCGAGGATTTTCTCGCCGAAGGTCGGAAGATCTCCGAATTAGGCGGGAAGATCGGCGCCGAAGCGGTAGTCCGTTCCGGGACCTTCGAGGACGCCATGCTGGGCGCCCTGGACAAGGTCAGCGCATACCAGCAGTTCTCTTCGCAGCTTGCACAGGCGGCCATTACCGATCCCGACTCGGTGGACATCCAGGACATCACCATAGCCCAGGCTGAGGCGGGCATGTCCCTTAACATCGCCATCAATGTGCTTAACCGCATAGTCCAGGGCTGGAAAGATCTGATTAACACAAGATAAACGCATAAGCGGCATATACAGGGGGGGGAATATGGATTGGCTTAGAAAGATGCTGGCCCGCATAGGCGGCCTTTGGAACAAAGGGTCCATGCGCCAGCGGATCATTTTTATCGGTATTGCAGGCCTTGCGGCGGCGGTCCTGGCCGTTATGGTATCGGTTTCGTCGTCGCCCGCTATGGTGCCGGTCATCGACGCGCCTATACGGGACGAAGCGGCACGGGATCGTATTGTTACCAGGATCAACGAGGAAGGGATCAGGGCCTTTGTTACCGCAGACGGGACGGTCCAGGTGCAGGATGAAAAAACCGCCAAGCGCCTGAGGGCTATACTCATCAGGGAGGATCTTATTCCGTCAGGAACCGATCCCTGGGCCATCTTCGACCGGGAGCGGTGGACCATTACCGACTTTGAACGAAATGTAAACCTCCGCAGGGCAATTACCCAGATGGTCGTAGAGCACATCCAGGCCCTGGACGATGTGGACAAGGCCAATGTTACCATCGTGGTACCTGAAGACCGGCTTTTTGCATCCGAACAGAACCCTGTGACCGCAAGCGTGATCATCACCCCCAAGCCGGGGAGCGACATTGTCCAGAACCGCAAAAAAGTGGAAGGCATCCAAAAGCTGCTCAAATTCGCCGTTGAGGGCCTAAAGGACGAAAACATCACTATTGCCGATCAGAGCGGCCTGGTGCTGAACGACTTTGCAGGGCTTGCCGAATTCGACAGGCTGAACGGGATTGAGCGGCAGACCAAGATGATCCGGAGCCTCGAAACCCAATACCGGGCGCTTATACTCCAGGCCCTTCAAAAAACGTATACCGAAGACCGGGTCCGGGATCTTAATATCAAGATCGACATGGATATGTCCCAGAAATCCGTCGCTACAGAGGAATTCTTCGGCATCACCTTAAAGCCCCGTACCCCTGGGCTTCCTTATGACGATTCCCAGGTTGTCGAGTCCATCACGCGGTCCGAGGCGACCTCCTCTACCGAATGGGAAGGCACGGGCTTTAATCCCGAAGGCCCGGCGGGCGTAGAGGGCCAGACCCCTCCGGCTTACAAGGACATGTCCAACCTCTACGGCAAGGTGACCCAGGAAACCCTTAAGACCAATAAGGAAATCAACAACCGCAAAACCCAGGAAGACAAGAGCCCCACTATAGACCGGGTAACGGTGTCGGTGAATATAGACGGAACCTGGAAATGGAAGCGGGACGAAAAAAAGAACCCCGTAATCGGGCCTGACGGCGCCATTGAGCGGGAATATACCCCTATGACCCCTGAAGATCTCCGGGCTACCCAGGCGCTGATCCAGAACGCCATAGGCTACAGCGCCGCAAGGGGGGATGGGGTTACGGTTCAGAATATACAGTTTGACAGGACCAAACAGTTCAATGACGAGGACGCCGCGTACTTCCGGCAAAAGCAGATCCAGACTACAGTTATGGTATTCCTGTTCGGCCTGGCCGTACTGCTGGTTGCTTTTATTCTCTTTAGAACTATTTCCAGGGAAATCGAGCGGCGGCGGCGGCTGGAAGCCGAAGAGCGCGCCAGGCGGGAAGAAGCCCTGCGGCAGCAGGCGCTTATGCAGGCCGAAGAAGAAGGGATGGACGTGTCCATCTCTGTTGAAGAGCGGACCCGGATGGAACTCCTCGAAAGCGTGGCCAATATGGCCAAAGAGCATCCTGAGGATGTGGCCCAGCTTATACGGACCTGGCTTCTGGAGGAATAAGATATGGCAAAAATCGCAGCGTCATCCGCAACAGCAAGCGCCGCTTCAGGTACAGGGAAGAAAAAAGGAAACAAAGAATTTACCGGCAGACAGAAAGCCGCTATCTTCCTTGTTACAATCGGTTCGGAAATTTCCGCCGAGATTTTCAAATACCTCAGGGAAGATGAAATTGAAACCCTCACCTTCGAGATCGCAAGGCTTGAAACCATAGAGCCTGAACAAAAGGACGCCATACTCCAGGAGTTCCATGAACTCATGATGGCGAACCAGTTCATCTCTACAGGCGGCATCGACTACGCCAGGGAACTGCTGGAAAAATCCCTTGGAAGCCAGAAGGCTATCGACATCATCAACCGCCTTACTTCAAGCCTCCAGGTGCGGCCTTTTGACTTTATCCGCCGCACCGATCCGGCGCACCTCCTCAACTTCATCCAGCAGGAGCATCCCCAGACTATAGCCCTCATTCTGGCCTACCTGGAGCCTAACAAGGCCTCGGTCATACTGCAGAACCTCCCGCACGAAGTGCAGAGCGATGTGGCCCGGCGTATCGCCACCATGGACCGGACAAGCCCCGAGGTATTGCGGGAAGTCGAGCGGGTTTTGGAAAAGAAGCTTTCCACACTGTCCAGCGAAGACTACACCACAGCCGGCGGCGTCGAGAGCATCGTGGAGATCCTCAACCTTGTTGACCGGGCCTCTGAGAAGCAGATCATCGAAGCCCTGGAAGACGAAGACCCCGAACTTGCGGAAGAGATCAAGAAGCGGATGTTCGTCTTCGAGGATATTGTCATGCTGGACGACCGGGCTATCCAGAAGGTCATGCGGGAAGTGGATTCCCAGGAACTGGCAAAGGCCCTAAAGAGCGTGGATACCGAAGTCCAGGACAAGATCTTCAGGAACATGAGTAAGCGCGCCGCAGGGATGCTCAAGGAAGACATGGAGTACATGGGCCCGGTACGCCTCAAGGATGTGGAAGAGGCGCAGCAGAAAATCGTCTCCATTATCCGCCACCTGGAAGACACTGGCGAAATCGTGGTCGCCCGTTCAGGGGAAGACGAATTGGTAGTTTGACAAAAACTTCCGGTTTTTGTCTTAGTACAGTAGAAAGGACTTGCTATGGCTAAGGTGGTTTACCGGCCCGGGGAGCTTGAGCTCCTGGACAAAAAAGTGATCCTCGAGCCTCCTACGGCTTTTCCCGAGCTGGCCCATCTTACGCCGGTAGAGGACGAGCTTGAGGAGATTCCGGACGCTGTCGATGAATACTCAGGGCCTACAGCGGACGATCTGCGCCGGGAAGCCGAGGCTTTTAAGCAGCAGTGGGAATCAGAGCGCGAAGCCATGATACGTTCCGCTAAGGCTGAGGCCGAAGGCATCATCAAGGAAGCTGAAGAAGCGGCCTTTAAGGAAGTCAAGCGAAAGACCGATGAAGCCCAGTCCTCCAAACGGGAAGCCCAGGACGAAGCGGAGCGCATCGTCGCAGAAGCTAAAGAAAAGGCGCTGCAAATAGAGGCCGATTCACGGCTGGCCTTTGAGGCTGAACGGAAAGAGGCGGAAGAACAGGGCAGGGCCGCAGGAAGGGACGCCGGCTTCGCCGAAGGCCAGGCCGAAGTGGAACGCCTTATCGAAAGAACCCGGATCATGCTTGAACGGGCCCAGGACAAGCGGGCCGAGATCCTGGCTGAAACCGAACAGGAGATCATTGACCTGGTACTCCTTATTGCCCGGAAAGTAATAAAAGTAATTTCAGAAAACCAGCGGAACGTGATCATCTCCAATGTTGTCCAGGCTTTGCGCAAAGTAAAAGGCCGGGGTAACATCATCATCAGGGTGAACATGGCGGACGTAAAACTTTCTACGGATCACATCAAGGATTTTATCAAGCTTGTGGAAGGAGCCAAGTCCATACAGGTTGTGGAGGATTCCTCTATCGACCAAGGGGGCTGCATTATCGAAACCGATTTCGGCGAAATCGACGCCCGTATTTCGAGCCAGCTCGCTGAACTGGAAGCCAAGATACTGGAAATTTCCCCCATAAAGGCCAAGGCAAAAACCGCGGCGGTTCCGGAAGGAATATAACCATGCCTGCAGTCCTGGAAACCGGTGTAATCCGGAAATACCTGGAAACCGCCGAAAGCGTTGATCCCATCAAATGCACCGGCAGGATCTGCAGGGTCCAGGGGCTTCTTATCGAGAGCCGCGGGCCCCAGGCGGTTATCGGCGAAATATGCCGCATTGAAGTGCCCGGCAGGCGCCGCTCGGGGGAGTTTCAGGATTCCGGCATTATCAGGGCTGAAGTGGTAGGTTTACGTGATGATATTGTGCAGCTTATGGCCTATGAAGACACTGACGGCCTTGAGATCGGCTCCAGGGTTATCGCTTCAGGTTCGAGGCTGGACATAGCGGTTTCTTCCAAACTCCTGGGCAGGATACTTGATCCCCTTGGAAACCCCGCTGACGGGAAAGGGGAGATAGAATCGCCTCTGCGCTATCCTGTTATAGCCAATCCCCCGGATCCCTTAAAACGGCGGCGTATCACCGAACGCATCTGTACCGGTGTGCGCGCCATCGACGGCCTTCTCGCTGTGGGCCGGGGCCAGCGCCTCGGTATCTTCGCGGGTTCCGGCGTAGGCAAGTCAACCCTCCTCGGCATGATAGCCAGGAACACCAACGCGGACGTTAACGTTATCGCTCTCATCGGCGAACGGGGCAGGGAAGTCAATGATTTTATCGCAAACGATCTCGGCCCCCAGGGGCTGGCCAGGTCGGTCCTTATCGTAACCCCTTCTAATTCCCCCCCTCTGGCGCGGCTCAGAGGCGCCTATACCGCAACTGCCGTTGCCGAGTACTTCCGGGATCAGGGCCTGGATGTGATGTTCCTCTTTGATTCAGTGACCCGTTTCGCCAGGGCCCAGCGGGAGATTGGCCTTGCCACCGGGGAGCCCCCTGCTACCAGAGGCTATACCCCTTCTATGTTTGATTCTATGCCCAAGCTTCTGGAACGCTGCGGCGCTTCCGATAAAGGGACCATTACGGGATTTTATACGATCCTGGTAGACGGCGACGACATGGACGAGCCGGTTTCCGATACAGTACGGGGAATACTCGACGGCCACATCGTCCTTTCCCGGAACCTTGCCCAGCGCTACCATTACCCCGCAATTGATGTGCTCAACAGCATCTCGCGTCTGGCCCCTGCGGTCTCGGGTCCTGAAACCGTGAAAGCTGCCGGAAAAATACGCCGCCTTCTTGCGGATTACGCCGGTTCAGAAGACCTTATCAGCGTAGGCGCTTACAAGCAGGGTTCAAATCCCTATATTGATGAAGCAGTGGCGAAGCGGGAGGCGTTGGAAAATTTTCTCATCCAGGAAATCAGTGAAAAATCTTCGATAACAGAAACCCTTGCGGCAATGGGCGGGATAGCGGGCGTGGAAATCCCTGAACACGAGGCAGGCGGGTTCGTTCCGGAGGCAGAATGAAGCGGTTTTCCTTTAACCTTGAAAAATTCCTGGCTTTGCGGAAATTTGAGGAACAGGAAGCGAAAACCGAATTAGGCCGGGCTATAGGCGCGCTTTCCGAAATCGAACAGCGCCTTAGATCCCTGGCCGAAGAACGTTCCCGCGCGGCAGCTTCCCAGTTCGCGCCTGAAAACAGCGCCGCTATGATCCAGCAGTACATGTTTTATCTCCTCAGGCTGGACAGCGCCAGGGAACAGCTCTGCAAAGAAGCGGCCCTGGCGGAGATGAAAGTGGAAGAAGCCAGGGAACTTTTCCGCACAGCGTATCAGAACCGGGAAGCCCTGGACCGGCTTAAAGCGAAGCGGGAAAAGGAATATAAAAAAGAAATGCTTGCAGAAGACACCAGCCTGACAGATGAAATCGCCGGCAGCCGCGCCGCGCGTAATAGGTAAGGCAGAACCCCGGAAACATGGGACTTGTTCGATAACCAACCGGCTTATCGAACAAGGCTAATACTTAAACTCGCTGTCCCCGATAAACTCCCTTAATATGCTCTGGCCCGGAACGTACTGCGGCGGAATAGGGGCGAAGTTCTCAAGGAATGAAAGAAGCCGTACCGCCTCGGCGTATTCGGCCATGTCAGGTTTTACCGAACGGAGCAGCGGTTCGGCGTAGAATTTCAGCACCGCAAGTTCGTAGTCCAGCGCCGAATTAAAGGCCGCGTCGGCTGAATTCTGGAAAGGGAATATGTGCTTTCGCTCCCCGCGCTGGACGCTCGGCCACATCCGGAACGTGCGGACCGCCTCTGCGCCCCGGAACTGGTAATCCCGGACCATGCGCCTTAAAAGCCTGTTGTCGCTCGTAGGGATGCGGTTGTGGTCGTCCAGGTTGAGCTGCGTCAGGGCGGATACGTAGAGCTTGAATTTGGTTTCTTTGTTTATCTGGGGAGTAAGGGCGTCGTTAAGGCCGTGGATGCCTTCGATAA
>JAITEW010000327.1 GCA_031281855.1 Treponema sp. | reverse complement strand
TCATTTCAACCTGTCCCGCCTGGTTCCGTACGCCGCCCCCACGAGCCTGGGCATAGTTACCGCAAATTTTGCCCCCCGACATATAGAGGCCGCCTGATTCTACTTTTATGCCGCCGCCTTCGATGTACGCAAAGTTCGTAGAGGGTAAATTGAAATCCCCGCCATTTTCCCCGCCGATTTCCCCGCCGGACATATAGATAATCCCGCCGTATGCGTATATTCCGCCGCCGTAATTCGCCTTGTTTCCCATTATCTTCGCATCGCCTGAAAGATACAGGGTGCTGGCGACGTATTGGAGATATATGCCTCCGCCGCCCTGAGGGGTGATGATGGAAATCTCACCTGTGGCAGTGTTGCTGGAAATTTCCCCGCCGGACATTCTCATGGTTCCGCCGGATACGAACACGCCGCCGCCGCTATCGGCGGACTTGTTTCCGCTTATCTTCCCTCCGGTCATCACGAACAGGCCGTCGGTGTTAATCAGCACGGCGCCGCCCTTATAACCATCTTCATGCTTTACATTGCCGGAAATTTCCCCGCCGGACATCACAAACGTCGATCCGTCGCCTATAGTGACGCCGTTGGCGAAACCGGAAACGGTTACCCTGGCGCCTTCCTCAAGAAAGATAAAGCCACCCTGATACGAAGAGAGGGCTATGACTTTGCCGGTGAGATTAATATTTTTACCGATAATCAGGGTTCCTGTCTTTATGCTGAATATTGTCGTTTTTTCGGCCCCGGTAATGGTGCGCTCCTGGCCGCTGCCGGTGATTTTTACGGTAACGTCCGGTTTTTCCAGCGTAATCCAGGGATTTTCTTCGACGCCGCTTCCGGAAAAATCCTGTTCAAGAACAAGGGTATAAAAATAGTCGTCGTTATTGTTGTTGATATACGCAAAGGCCTGTTCTACGGTATTGCCTGAATATTTGCTGAGATCCACCTGCCTTTTATTGGTCCCCGCATAAAGGCCTTCGGCAATTGTTGAACCGGGGCCCCCCGGGGCGGTAACTGTTTCCGTGGCCGCGCTGGTTACGCTGCCGGTATTGCCGGAAAAACTCACCGTTACCGTAAGGCTGTGGCCCACGTCGGCCTGGGTAAGATAATAAACCGATAAATTTTCGCCCGTGTTTACCCCGTCCCGTTTCCAGACATAGGAAGCGTTCCCGCTCCTGTTTGTGAGGGTGGTGGTATCGGCTACCAGAACATTGCCCGTTTCGGCGATCCCTATAATACTTACCGTTCCCGACAGCGCCTGGGAACTGCCGCCCCCCGCGCCGCCGCCCATGAAGCTGTCGCAGGAGAAAAAAGCCAGCAGCGTCAACACCGGCAGCAATGTCAAAAAATAAAATTTATTTTTTCGCATAATAAACTCCTGTGATAGTTCTTACGGACGCCTCGAAGCGCCGCGCTATTTCCGTTTCCTCAGGCATTGCGGGAAGGTTTTCTCCGGCCCCTGGGGCTGAAACGGGCTGGTAAAGCAGCCATGAATCCCCCATGGGGTACAGGACCCCTTCGCCGTCCGCATCGTTCCACTCCTGGCTGCCGAGACGCCAGGCTTCGGCAAAACCTTCGCCTGAGGCTGTTATTTCCACAGGCAGCCAGTACGTTCCGCCGGCATAAATGAAACCGGTTCCGGCAGTTCCGGGTTCTTCAACGGTAATTCCGGAGTCAAAGGCGGCATAGATATGCCCCGGTGTGGTGATAAAGGCGGTCTTAATTCCCAGGGCTTCCAGGAGGGAACAGAACAATATTGAAAGATCGTCGCAGTCGCCGCCGCGGTACATCAGGGTCTGGTAGGGATAATTGAGATTATCCAGGGAAGACGCGTTTTCCGAAAGCTCCACATAGGAAGACGCGGGATCAACCAGGTAATTGATTCCATACAGATCCAGCGCTTCGAACAGGGCGACAGCGAGGAGCATGTTTTTTGGCAGCCTGGTATCGGAGTTAACGGATTTCCGCACCGCAGCTTCCACAAAGCGGGCAAAATAAACCGCTCCGGGATCTCCTGGGGAAACAAAAGACGCGGCCCTCCGGTCATCGTCCCAGGAGAAGGCGTTACGGTGGTAAACCGGCATGGGCATAGGGATGTTCGCTTCCTTTTTCATGCCCAGACTGCGGTAGCCTACGGACACCACGCTGTTGGCGTTGATATTCTCCAGCAGTTCCAGAAGGGATTCATTAAAAAGTGCTGTTACCGGAAATTCGGCGCTTTCTCCGGGCCCCAGCCTGGGGACAGCGGCGAACAGGGTAGGCTGGTTCATGTACCGCTCAAGATAAAAAGAAAGCTCCACACTGGTAATCGCGTTAGGTTCGTTGTTGCTGATCTTCACCCTTGCGATTTCGTTATCTTCATACCATGCGTATGAAACAGGAAATATCCGGCGCTGCCCGGTTTTTTCAGCAGAAACCCGCGGCAGGGGCTGGACCAGTTCGCCCAGGTTGAGGCTCACGCCTAGTCCTGCTTTGACGCTGTTAATAGGAAGGGCGTCGGCGAAGGTGTACCATGTATAGCCTGCGCCGGCAAATAAGGAAAGAAAAGGCGAAACATGAAACAAAGCCTGAAACGACGCGTCCAGCTTAGGGCGTATGTTTTTCCTGCCGTTCCACTGATACCGGTAAACCCCTGCGCCCAGCCCCAGGCGGAGTGAGAAGCGGTCTAAAAATTGCCGGTCTATAAAAGGGCCGGCGTCTCCTTCAAGGATGCTGAAAACGGAGTTGTCTTTTACTGAAAGCCGGGAGTATCCGCCGCCCAGCGAGAGGCCGAAATTGAATTTTTGAGGCAGCGAAACAAAGCTGTAGTCAAGAAAGGCCCTTCCGCCAAAACCGGGTTCGAAATATTCGATTCCTGCCGGAGCGTTTACGAGGGGCATGAAACGGAAGAAAACCTTGTTTTCAGGAAAAAGGGGAATTGAGAGCATGAAGCAAAACGTAGCGGATAAAATGAAACGTTTTTTCGCCGTTTCCATAAAACTTCCTCCTATTTTTTCTGCGCCCGCTGCAAACCCTGTTTGGCCGGTTCGTTTCCGGGTTCCATACTCAGGACCTGATTGAACCAGCGTTCCGCTGCGGCGTAATCTTTTGTGTTGAGCGCCAGGCTGCCAAGGTTCGTCATTGCCGGGACGGAACCCATGCCGGCGGCCTTGCTGTAGGCTTCAACCGCTTCGCTAATACGGCCGGCCCGGACCAGGAGGATCCCGAGTCTGTTGTAATGAGCCGCCTGGGGGCTGGCCCGTACAAGGTCTTCCTGTTTTTCCAGCAGAGGCCCGATCTCGGAAGCGATATACCGGCTCATAGCTTCGCCGGCTCCAAAGGCGACCAGCGCAGCGCCGGGGTTCGTTACCCGCACACCCAGAGCGGGGAAAGGCGCAGGCGGGAAAATTCCCCAGGCTGTTTCCAGGCTTGTGAATTCCACGGTCTTGCCGGATGCAAAATAGCCGTCCAGCTTTTCTATCGCCCTGTGCCAGGCGGCGTCGAAACCGTTTTCCAGGGAAGCCATTGAAACAGGCAGCCATACAGCGTCATCTAAAATCAAAATACTTTCGGTCCCGTCAAAAAGGGTCTCCGCGGCTTTGCCGCTCAGGTCAAGGCTTGCGGCTACGATAAAATCATCCTCTACCGGAATGAAGGCCGCAGGTATGCCTGAGGCTTCAAGGGCTGCGGTATAAAGAAGGGCAATGTCCCTGGCGTTGCCGGACCGGTATATCAGGGTTTCGGCAGGGAACTGGATTTTGTGTTCCTGCTCCTCTTTTAGCCCGATGCCTGCGGCCCTGATCCCTTCGTAAAGCCACGCCGCGTACTGCATATTTTGATTCAAGCCCAGACGCCGTCCGTTCCGGGCCAGGCCGGTTACATACTTTGAAAACTCAAGAACCTCAGGCGATGTGGGAGATACAAACGCGGCCAGCGCTGAGGCGTCTGACGCCTCGCTGTTTTGCGGAAAATAATTGCGGTTATACACCCTGACTGCCACGGCCTGCGCAATCTGCCGCTCTTTGCCCAGGAAACGGTAACGGATCACCACATCGCCGGTGATGCGGCCGTGTTCGGGAAACCTGAGCAGTTCAGGGGCAAAGTCCGCGTACAAGGGGATTTCGGCGCTCCGGCCTCTGGGAATAAAGGGGATGGTCCCGCAGGGATACTCGGAAGCCGTATAAGGCGACGCCAGGAAACTGACCCTGACGTCCCGGATTTCGGCGTTTTCCCTGTTGACAATAGTGAGCCCTGCGGCTTCGCTTTTTTGATAAAGCGAAAGAAACACCGGGTACACAGGTTCGCTCTGGGATGTTTCGGCTTCCACTGCGCCTGATTCCTGGCTGGTCTGAATATTAAATTGAAGCGTTATTCCTGCGTAGATGTTCCGGCTCAGAATCCCCCTGTCGGCCTTGTTCCCGAACTGGGCGAAGCCGGCGCTGGCAGAGAGGATAAGAGAGGGGCTGAATCTGAAACCCGCTTCACCGCCTGTACGGAGATAATACCACGAAGAACTGGCGTTCGGCGAATTCCCGCTATAGACGCCGGCTGCTGTTTCAAGGCGCAGGTGGAGGCGCGGCAAAGGGAAGTAATAAAAACTGAAAACCCCGCCGAATGAAGCAAGCTGAAGGTTCCCGTCCGCCCCGGCAGCCAGGGGCGAGTATCCGTAACCGGCTTCTATCCCCGCTGTGTACCCAAGCCCCAGGGGGTTTGTAAAGATACTTGAAATATCAAGATCGAATCCTACCCGGCCGCCGCCACCGGGGGAAAAATATTCCGCCCTGCCGCCTATGGGTATGAGCGCAAAGCCCGCTGGCCGCAGGGAAAATTCGACGGCCCCAAGGCTTAAAGCCGCAGTGAGGAACATAATCGTTGTTGATAAGGCTCTTGTTTTCATCAGCTTCCCATTCCCCTGACTACCCTGAAACCAACGAAATCTGACTTCGTATACTCCGGTTTAAAACAAAACCGGGCGCTGACCATTAAACTATTAGACTGGTCATCCCATGCGCCGCCCCTCATCGCGCGGCCTGTTCCTGACGCCGGGCCCTGGGGGTCGGTTACAGGGCCGGAGACGCTTACCGGTTCTTCAAACCAGTCGAAACACCATTCCGTCACATTTCCGCTCATGTCATAAAGACCAAGACTGTTTGTCTGTTTCATCCCTCCCGGATGGACGCCATAGTCCCGGTTGGTTGAGCCCAAATTCTTGGAGTTCGTGGCATTCCACGCGACATCATTAAACGTGGTACTTCCTGTTCCTGAATAATAATAGGCCCAATTGAAGTCTGGATGTTTCCCTCCCCGGGCGGCGTATTCCCATTCCGCTTCCGTGGGCAGCCTGTAGCCGTTTCTCGTTCTGTCCATATAAGCGTTGTCGCAGGCGGCAGAAGCTGAATCCCGCAGGATAGCGCCTCCTGGCTCGTCTAAATATACCGGATCAAAGCCGCTTTTTTCGCTGTAGGCGTTGCACCAGACTATCGCTTCGGCCCAGGTGATATTGGTTACAGGCCGGGATCTCCGTTCTTCCAGTGTCCATGAAGCGCTGCCTGTACCGGTTCCGGTTCCATTTTCTCCCTTGTACGCAGCTTCATGTCCCTGATATGCGGCAATGTCCGAGAAAGAGTATAAATTCCCGTCTTTGCCTGTAATTGTGGCCCATTGATATACTTCGTTCCAAAGATTCCAGGGCGTTTCAATAGCGGCTATCTTGAAAGGGCTCAGGGTAACCGGACGGCCTACCATAAATATCCCACTGCCGGGAGGGTCAAAATAACCTGGTTCATAGGTTACAGTCCCGCCGGGAACGTCAACCATTTCCAGGGCCGTGTCGGGGATGCGTACCGTAATCACCGCATTGGTTTGGGTCGGGAAGGAATAGTTGCTGCCGTTACTGGGGTCCAGGCTGA
>JAITEW010000295.1 GCA_031281855.1 Treponema sp. | reverse complement strand
GGCAGGGTTAATTTCCCGGCCCTTATCGGCAAACTGAAAGCCCTGGGCTACGACGGCCCTATTACCATAGAACGGGAGATATCCGGTCCTGAACAGAAGAAAGACATTCTTGAAGCGGTTGATCTTTTAAAGGGGCTGATATGAAACGGGAAATGAAAAGGACCGTCACGGTAGGGCTTATCGGTCACGGCGGCATGGGGAACGTTCATTCCCAGTGTTACCAAGACCTTGAGGGGAAAGGGGTTAAAGTTATAGCCGCGGCGGACCTTGATAAATCGAAACGCGAAGCCGCCGCGGAACGCCACGGCTGCCGGGTTTTTGTTACCGGCATGGAGCTTATCGAAAAGGCCGATGTTGACCTTATTGACATTTGCCTCCCCTCGTACCTCCACGCTTCCCACGCCGTTGCGGCGATGGAAAAAGGCGCGGCGGTGATTACCGAAAAACCCGCCTGCCTGACCAGAACGGACCTGGCGAAGCTGCTTAAAACCCAGGAAAGGACAGGGGTAAACTGCGGTGTTGCCCAGTGCCTCCGTTTTTGGGACGAATACGAATGGCTTGCCGAGGCGGTCCGCCGGAAGACCTACGGCAGGCCTCTTTCGGCGGTATTTTCCCGGATCAGCGGCGGGCCTCCTCCGCGCTGGTTTGCGGAATGGGAAAAGTCGGGTACTGCGGCGTTTGATCTTCATATTCATGATGTGGACATACTCTGCCATATTTTTGGAAAGCCTGAAGTGCTATCGTCCATGGCGGTACGGGACAGGAAAGGGGTTCTCCAGCACATTTTTTCGGCATACTCCTGCGCCGGTCTGCCGGTAACCGCCGAAGCGGGGTGGAACTACAGCCTGAGTTTTCCTTTTCTGGCATCGTACCGCGTTAATTTTGAAAAAGGCGACGCCGTGTTTAACTCTGCGGAAAAGCCGTCCCTGGTGGTTTACCCCAGGGCCGGGGACGTTTTCTCTCCTGAGTTTTCTTCCGGGGGCGCTTACTACCGGGAACTGGATTACTTTACAAGCCGCGTACGGGAAGGAAAGAAATTCACCAGGGCTGCTCTTGTCGATGTAGCGGTATCGGTGGAAACGGTCCTTAAAGAAATAAAGATGGCCGGCGGCATGGTAAGCGATGCAAAGAAGAAATCATGAAACTGCATAACCGGAAACCGGATATTGAAAACCTGTACAAAGTACTCAGAAAAGAGGAACCTGCCAGGCCCACGCTGTTTGAACTGTTCATGAACCTTCCCCTTTACGAAAGGCTGGCCGGACGGAAACTGGTCAAAACCGGAGACCCTGCCCTGGAAAACCTGAAACTCGTCGTGGAAGCCTATACCGCCGCGGGTTACGATTACGCCACCGCCCACGGCAGCGACTTTGGTTTCCCTTCCAATCGGCATCAGGAGAAGAGCACTATATCCCTGAACGATGGCTGTGTGATCACCGACGAGGCTTCCTTTGAGGCCTACCAGTGGCCGGATCCTGATGACTGGGATTTTTCCCGTCTGGAGAGGATCCGCCCCTTTCTCCCCGATGGGATGTAGCTCATGGTCATGGGCCCCGGCGGGGTACTGGAAAACGTGACCCAGCTTACCGGCTACGATAACCTCTGCCTTATGATCTACGACAACCCGGAACTGGCACGGGCTCTCTTTGACCGCGTGGGGGAACGGCTCCTTAAATACTACGAGATAGCCCTGCGGTACGACACCGTGGGCCTCCTGATGTCCAACGACGACTGGGGCTTTAAGACCCAGACCTTCCTCGCGCCTGAGGACATGCGGAAGTACGTGTTTCCCTGGCATAAAAAGTATGTGGACCTGGCCCACGGGCACGGTATTCCGGCCTGCCTCCATTCCTGCGGCTACTTCGGGGACGTGATGGAAGATACTATCGGCATGATGGGTTTTGACGGTAAGCACTCATACGAAGACGCTATCCTGCCGGTGGAAGATTCGTATGAAAAGTGGCAGGGCCGCATCGCGATTCTGGGGGGCATTGACGTCAACTTCATCATCCAGCGTTCTGAGGAAGAAATAACCGCCCGGTGCCGGGCCATGCTGAAGCGCGCCGAAGGCCGGGGCGGCTACGCCCTGGGTACCGGCAACAGCGTACCTGAGTACATTCCGCAGGATCACTTTATAGCCCTGCTCAAAGCGGCGCTGGAGTACTAGCAGTTTGTCGCGTTTCGCGCTTGAAAAAACAGGCAAGGCAGCCCATGCTTAAAAAGGAGGTAAAAAGGTTTGACCAAGACCTGTCGCCTGTTCGGCTATCTATGTTTTCTCATGGAGGTTTTGTATGGCTGAAAATATCATCCCAATGAATGATTATGAATACCAAAAGGAACTTTACGAAAGGCAGAAAAAGATATACGACAACCAAATGGCCCTGTGGGAAACTTTCAATAAAACATCGTCAGAAATGGATGCCCGGTTTGACAAGGCGCTTTTCACAACTGCTGCAGGCTCTTTCGGGCTTTCTTTTGCGTTTATCGACAAGATCGTACCTCTCGCCTCTGTACAACTCGCGTGGGTCCTGGTAATGTCCTGGGTCTGTTTCGCTGGATGCCTCATCGTCATGATCCTGGGCCACCTTTTGAGTGCGGAAGCATACCGCAGACAGCGGGACAACGTGGCCCGGAATATGACACTACAGTTTGAAGGTAAACCTGCTGAAGAAAAAATTATACGGGACTCTGTGTCCCCATGTAATTATATAGCGCTCGTTGCGTATATAGGTGGGATTGTATGTCTATTATCATTCGTGCTGTTAAATCTTTAGCCGGTGTAGGCGGCAGTGTGCCGCCCCCACCTCCTCCATCACCTCCTCCTAATAAGCAATAGCAGTACTAAAAAATTTGGCAAACTGGCTATGTACGAAAGAATTGAAGTCGCCGTCTGCAATTCTAGTGATCGGCATTCACGGGCATAAGGCCAGCAGGGCCTCCAGGACGCCGCCGGCAACGGCGAGGGCCTTGTCGGATACGGTGAAGCAGTGGGAAACTTCGCAGCGGGGATCGATGTCGCCGGCCTTCATACCCTTTGAAACGGGGATACCCGAAGGCAGGAGGCCCCGCAGAATACCGTCAATCTCTGCCCGGATGGGGATGCCTTCGACCACGGCCACCGTATCGCCCCTTTTGACCGCATCGCCGATCTCCGCCCGCCCCTCAAAGATCCCCTCCACCGGGGAACGGAGCAGCCGTTCAATGGTATAGCCGCTGATGTCGCCGGGGATGCCCGTGTTGGGCAGGGCGCTTCCCCCGATCAGCACCCGGCCCAGGGTATGACCCCGCTTGGTCTCGACCACCGCGTGGCAGTCGGTTCCCGCCGTAA
>JAITEW010000289.1 GCA_031281855.1 Treponema sp. | reverse complement strand
TTATCGATCAGAACGGGCCTAACATCACGGCGCTCTTTGAGAAGCGGCCTGAAGTGCGGAGGACCCTTACCGCCCCGGACGGCAAAATTTACGTTCTCGCGGCCATTGTAGACGCCCGTTCAAACGTCAACTTCCCTTCCTTCAGCATACGCAAAGACTGGCTGGCGAAACTGGGCCTCAACGAGCCTGAGACTATCAACGACTGGAACGCCATGCTCAAGGCCTTTAAGACCCGGGATCCCAACGGGAACGGAAAGGCCGACGAGATACCTCTAAGCCAGGCCAAGGCTGCTTCCATTTCCTCTTCAGGTATTCACACGTTTGCCACAGCCTGGGGCCTCCATCTTTATTCCCAGGACGGCTGGTATGCCGATGCTTCGGACAAGGTCGCTTACGACTGGATAGATCCGCGCCTTAAGGAGTACCTTGCGGAAATGAACAAATGGTGGACAGAAGGGCTCATTGATCCCGAATTCGCCACCCAGAATTCCGAACAGTACACCGCGAAGGTTATCGGCGATATCGTCGGCGCCAGCGGGGGCAATTTCTCCATGATACATCCCCAGTGGAACCAGCGCATGCAGCAAAGTTTCCCGGGCGCCCATTGGGAAAACACTCCCCCTCCTTTGGGGCCAAGAGGCGACCGCTTCCTTATCAGGGAAAATCCCACAGAGGCAACCTATTTCGCCATTACCAGGGACTGCAAAGACCCGGTTACGGCTATCAAATGGTTTGACTATATGTACGCTTCCGAAGAAGGCCAGATCCTCATGGCGAACTTCGGCATCGAAGGCCTTACGTTCGATTATATTGACGGCAAGCCCCAGTTGAGCGACACGGTCCTCAAATACGAGCGCGGTTCCGGCCTGGGCATGGAAATCCAGGGCATGAACAGCGGCTCCTTCCCGAGGGTCCTTAAGCCTGAAATGATCGAACAGCGCTTCCTTATCTATCCCGATGAGGTCGCGGCCGGCAGGAGGGCTTCCCAGTACTACATACCGCCGTTCCCGGTCATTATGGCCACAGACGAAGAGACCAGCGCCCTGAGGTCCATTATGGCCGACATCAACACCCTGCGGGATGAATACATCCTGGATTTTATTACCGGCAGGAAAAATCTTTCCCAGTTTGATCAGTACATCAGCCAGATCAAGAGCCTGGGGATAGACCGGGCTATCGCTATCAAGCAGGCCCAGTACGACCGGTACATGGGTAAATAGCAATAGCGGTTTGTTGACAGAAGAAAGCTATGGTCAGGCAAAAAAACGCTTTTTTTAAACTCCTGCGGCGGGACGGGCTGCTTCTGGTCCTGGCCCTGCCGGCGGTGATCTATTTTTTTGTGTTTCACTACCTGCCTATGGTAGGTACGGTCATAGCTTTCCAGAATTTCAGGCCCGGCGCGGGGCTTTTTGACAGCCCTTTCGTCGGCCTGCGCTGGTTTAAAGAATTCTTTTCTTCTATCTTTTTTTCGCGCCTCCTTGGCAACACCTTTCTGCTAAGCTTCTATATGCTGATCTTCGCCTTCCCGGTGCCTATCATTTTCGCCCTTATGCTCTGCGAAACAAAGGACGGCCCTTTCAGGCGCACGGTGCAAGCTATCAGCTTCATGCCCCATTTCATATCCCTTGTGGTGGTGGTGGGGATACTCCAGAATTTTCTCTCCCCTGTAGACGGGATCCTGAACCGGCTGCGGGGTATTATAGGACTAGGCCCTATCGGTTTTCTGGAAGACCCGGCATGGTTCAGAACGGTTTATGTGGTTTCCGGGATATGGCAGGAATTCGGATGGAATTCTATCATCTACATCGCTGCTATCGCCGCCATAAGCCCGCAGCTCTACGAAGCCGCCCGCATCGACGGCTGTTCCCGGTTCCGGCAGATGATCCACATTACCCTGCCGGGTATTATGCCCGCCACTGTCACCCTCCTGATTCTTCATTTAGGAAAGATCATGAACGTGGGGTTTGAAAAGATCATCCTTATGTATAACCCTTCAACCTATTCCGTTGCAGACGTGATTTCCACCTATGTGTACCGGCGCGGCATTGTCGATATGGAATTCTCCTATGCCGGCGCTGTGGATCTCTTTAATTCGGTTATTAACCTTGTGCTCCTGCTCCTGGTTAACCAGCTTTCCCGGCGCAGAACCGGCGTCGGGCTGTTTTGACGGAGAAGCGGGGAAACTATGAAGCTGCAAAAAGCGGTACAATTTGACGGTTCCCTTGTTCTGCACAGCATAATTATCTTTGTACTCATTCTTTTGCTCGTTGTTACCATCTATCCTATGGTCTACATTATCTCTATGTCCGTCTCTTCAGTGGACGCAGTACTGAACCGGGAAGTTTTGCTCTTCCCAAAGGGTTTTTCCCTAAAAAGCTACGGCCTGGTTTTTGAAAACCCCCAGGTCTGGAGATCGTACCTCAACACCATTTTTTATACTTCTTTCGGCACTGTTATTAATCTGGTTCTTACCCTGACCTGCGCCTATAGCGTTGCGCAGCAGCGTTTCTTTTTGCGAAAGCCCCTTATGGTGTTCATCACCCTGACGATGATGTTCTCAGGAGGCATGATCCCCAATTTCATCCTCATCACGAAGCTTGGGCTCTACAACACCCGCTGGGCCATACTCCTTCCCGGCGCGGTATCCGCCTGGAACCTTATCATCGCCAGAAACTTTTTTATGACCACTATTCCCGATGAACTTATTGAGAGCGCCAAAATCGACGGCGCCAATGATATCTGGATTTTTATGAGGATTGTTATGCCCCTTTCCGGGGCCATACTGGCGGTCATGACCTTATTCTACGCCGTAGGGCACTGGAACATGTGGTTCAAGGCTATGATCTATGTACCGAATGAACTGCTCCAGCCCCTCCAGCTTTACCTTAGGAGCGTGCTGCTTCTTAACACGCCCGAGGCCCTGGCGGGGATGGAGGACGCCTTTGAACGGGTGGCCTACGCCATGCAGCTCAAGTTCGCCGTCATTGTGGTCGCCACCCTTCCCGTCATGTGCCTCTACCCCTTTGTTTCCAAGCACTTTGTCAAAGGTATCATGGTAGGAGCAATCAAAGAGTAACAAGCGGTTCAGGCCGCTGGCAACTGCTCTTTAGCTCGTAGTATTTCCCCGAAGCAGAGGCGTCGTGGAAACCGTGCATCACATCCAGTACATGGTAAGCCATTTCGCCCGAAGCCCTGTGGGGTCTCCCTTCGACAATGGCCTCGGCCATGTCGGTTATCCCCAGGCCCCGGCTGTTTTCGGGATAATCCCTGAGAAGGGGTATCTCGGACCACTGTTCTTCCCGGAAACGTTTGACAAACACAGGCCCCCCGAAGCCGTTGGGGTCCGGGACCCTGAGAGTACCTTCGCTGCCGTAGATTTCTATCCACGGCAGGGTGTGGGAATAAACGTCGAAGCTGGTGATGATGGTGCCTACGGCGCCATTGGCAAAATCCATGACCCCTGCGATATGGGTGGGAACGTCCACGTTGATGACTTTGCCGTTCAAGGGTTCGCTGGTGATGGTCCTGGTTTCAAAGGTTTTCCTGGCTGAGCCTGATACCCGCGCCACAGGGCCGATGAGGTTTACCAGGGCGGTGAGGTAATAGGGTCCCAT
>JAITEW010000274.1 GCA_031281855.1 Treponema sp. | reverse complement strand
TTATCGATCTGTTCCGTATTCAAGCGGATAACCGGGCTGTCGATGGGGTGGCTGGAGCCGAAGAGACTGTTGATGAAGCAGACGAGAGCCCGGTCCGAGAGGCTGCCGATAATCTGCTTGAAGGAGCGATCGAATATGTCGCCGCCTCCCTGGGGGGTGTCGTTCTTGGTTTCTGGCATAGGTAAAGGTTACCTGAAAAAAGGCGTTTAGAGCAGTGAGCGGTGAAGAGGCGACCTTCCCGTATCCCGGATAACCGCCGCCTGGGCCCCCCGAAGGTTTGGACTTACTTCTTGGATGACGTTTCTCTAACGCCCTGGGAAATCTGGCCGCGAATGTCGCTCAGGGCAGCCCGGGCGGACTGACCCTTCTCTATGGCTTCCCGGGGCCGGGTTCCGGCAGCAGCCTCCGCCTGGTCAATAACGCCCCGGGCATCCTCCATACTCCGGCCAAGGACTTCGTAATCAAGCTCAATGCCGCTTCCTTGTGCGTTGGAGAGGAGGCCTTCGGTTTCGGTAAGGGAATTTTGTACTGAGGCGATCAACCCGTTGGCCTCGTCCCGGGCCCGTTGGGCGGCGGCCCGTCCGTCGATGACGGCTTTTTCAGCGGCACTGACGGCTTCGGCGGCGTATGATTTGGCGGCGTCGTACTGCTTGGCGTTGGCTTCCTGCCTCATCCTGAAAATAGCGTCCCTGGCGCGGTTCAGGGAGGTTTCGCCAAAGGTCACCGCGTCGGGATCGTTTTCCGCGCGGATCAGCGCTTCAGTAGCGGCCTCCATTTCTTCGGTTGGAGGCTTGGCGCAGCCACCCAGGAATATGATAAATCCCAAAATCATAAGGGATACAACTCGTTTTATGGTTTGTTTTTTATACATCCTCTGTCTCCTGCCGCTTTTAGTTTAGTATAGTACAGATTCCTTGGAGCCTGTGGGACTTCGCGTAATTCGTATAAAAAAATGCGTAATTTCACGCATTTCGAGGTTCCTTGGAGAACACACAAAGCGGCGGCGAGTATTCGCCGGTAAAGAAGCCGTAAAATTCATCCGAAATTTAGAATACCGGAAAGTATGGCGGCATATCAAGTTCCCCAAAAAACATTCTTACGGTTTCTCCTGCCGGTATGCGCGGCGTCGGGTGTCCTGATTTTTCTGTATCTTTTCTTTTCCGGCCCCCGCCTGGGCCCTCACTATGATTTCCTGATGCGCCGTCGGCCGCCGCCGCCGGTTTCCCGGGAAGTGGTAATTATAGAGACCTCTCCGGCATCTGGTTTCATTGAATCCGCAGCTCTATCCGCTATCCTCATGACACTGACCGAATTGAGCGCCCGCGGGCTGGCGGTCCAGGCCCCTGGTTTATGGGCCTCCCAGGACGGCCGGTACGGCAATCCGGCGGAAACCGAATTACCCCTCCATCTGGATGAGGAATTTTCCCTTCTGGCCGGGAACATCAGGAATTTATTCCAGGCCATCCTGATGGGTTCGGTTTCGCCTGAAGAAGCGGAACACTACGTGGACACCGTGATCGGCCTTTCGGAACAGGGAAAAGAGCGGCTCCTTGCGGTCTTAACCCGAAAGGATAACCCGGAAATGAGGCGTGTAGAGCGGGCGGCTGCGGCCTTCGGCGTTCTGTGGGAAGCCGGCGAGACCCCGGAGGGTTCGAGCGGCCTGTATTCCCGTTCAATCCCTGACAGGGACGGCGTGTTCCGCCGCATATATCCCCTAAGATCCGGCGGCTTAAAGCCGCAGGGGACTTTGCGTAATTCGTATAAAGAAAAGCCTGATTTCACGCATTTCGAGGATCCGGCGGCTGGCCACTTGGGAGTGTCCCATGTAGTTTACGCCATGATGGACCACTACCTGGGGCCGTCGGATATCGAATACCGGCAGGGTATACCCATGCTCCGGTTCAAGCGGGAAGGTTTTGTCCGGGACATACCCCTGGACAGCCGGGGAGCGGTGCTGGCGGAACGACCCCGGGGAAACGGGGGTTTTAAGCGGTTTACCCCGGAGGATTTTGCGGAATACGAGAAAGCGGATCAGGAACTCGCCCTCTTCCTGAATACCCTGCGGGAGTTGGGCTGTTTCATCTATCTTACGCCGGAAGCGTATCCGACTATTTTATATGAATATTCCCACCGGCTTCGGGAGGAGCTTCTGGAAAACACCGGAGACCAGCCGGTTAGAGAATTGAAAGCCCGCTGGCTTGACGCACGGGCCGAATATTTGCGGGGCTTGGAAAATTTCGCCGCCAGCCCTGCGGAAACAAACCTGGTTATGAGCTATGAAAGGCGTATCGCTGCGGAAGATCTGGAGGATGAGGCGATGAGCCGGCTGGTTTCCCGGCGGAACGGCATCATCAGCGCCTTTGCCGCCTTCCGGGAAAAGTACGATGAATTGCTCCGTATCCGGTCCGGCCTGTCCTCGGCCCTGGCCGGTTCCTTTTGTATTCTGGGAGCAGGCGGCTTAAAGCCGCAGGGGACTTTGTCTAAGTCGTATGAAGAGATGCCTGATTCCACCCCTGCGGGCCAGGGCGCCGGGTCCGGGAACTTTCTGATCCGGTTTTTCCCTGGTGCACGGGAACCGTCTCCTTCGGACACGGAGATTTCCGCCATGCTGGCCAACACGATCCTGTCCGGCAGGGCCGTCATTGTTCCCCCGGGACAGTACATCCTGCTCTGGTCCCTGCTTCCCGTCCTCCTCATCTTCTTCCTGATTCGGCGCATGGGCCTGGTCCTGACTCTGGCCGCCGGCCTTGCCCTGACTATCCTGACTGGGGCGATGTTTTCCTGGGGATTTATTCTTTCTCGGTATTGGGTTGACCCTTTGATCCCGGCTGGAAGCGTCTTGGCAGGGACGCTGGCGTCCTCCCTTTACCTCCTCTGCACGAAGCGCCGGGAACAGGCGCGTATACGCCGGCACTACGGCGGCGTGGTCGGACCTGCATACCTGAAACACCTGGTCCGTGCCGGGCAGCCCCTGGCCGGGGAAATCCTTCAGGAATGGGCCGCAGTCGTGGCGATACGCCAGGGGGACCTCCTGACTTCTGAAAGCGGAAAAGACCCTCTGGACAGCGCCAGAGAAATCCGGGCCTTCCGGGAAGCTGTGGCACGGCGTTTTAAGCAGGCCGGAGGCGTCATCGTGGGGATAGATGGGGACTTAGTGCTGGCCGCCTTTGGCTCTCCGCCGGAACGGATAGCCTTGACATATCTCAAGAAGGAAACGCCGTATGATGACGGGGGTCATCATAGTCCTGAGGCTAAGGCAGTAGGATTCATCATGGAGCTTTTAAAAGAAGCGCCGGAAACCGCTTCCTGGCGTTTCGGCATAGATGCCGGGAACTGCGCCTTCGGCTATTCGGAACTTTCAGGTTACGCTGTATTTGGCCGCCCTGGAGTCCACGCCCGCATCCTTTCCGGCATTGCCTCCCGCTACCATGCCCGTATCCTGGTTACCGCCAGGGTGCACAGACATATAACCGGATTCCCGACCCGCAGGCTGGACGCCATCGCCACCATCTCCGGCAAGGAGAAAGAACCCTTTTACGAGATACGCCTTGCCAAACCTACGGTCCCTTAGCGGGGGCGTTACGGGGGTGGAACCCCATCTGCGCACAGTTAGGATTTTTTAACCGCCATGGCGAATAAGGCGAATAACTTTTTTCAAAGGGAAGGGGATCACTCGTCCCGGCCTTTCGGTCCTCCGTTGCAGGCTGGAGTTTCCTGATGGGACGAAACATGGATTTAAGGTGAAGACGTTCAAGCTGCTGGAGCATGGGGTAGAAGAACTGGCCGGGAAGGGATTTGCGCCGCTGTTGCCATTCTACATTATCAAGCTGAGGAAAGAGGCGA
>JAITEW010000157.1 GCA_031281855.1 Treponema sp. | reverse complement strand
TGGGAACCTTGGTAACCAAACGCAGCGAAGCCGTAAGGCCTTCAAGCTGGTAATGGGGTCTGAGGTAAAACCGGGCGGTGTAATAACCCGGCTGCCCTTCTACAGACTCGACTTCGACTTTCGCCTCAGCCAGGGGGTACTTTGCCTTGATCTCTTCAGAGGCATTGGGGTCTCCGGTTACATAACCGGCTATCCAATTGGAAAGCCAGGTCTGCATGTCTTCTTTTTCCTTAAAGGACCCGATCTTGTCCCTGACGATACACTTGAGGTAGTGGGCAAAGCGGCTGGTAGCGAAAATATAGGGAAGCCGCGCCGAAAGGCTGGCGTTGGCGGTAGCCTCCGGGGAGTCAAATTCCTGGGGATGGTTCACGGTCTGGCCGCCCAGGAAAACCGCGTAATCCGTGTTTTTCCAGTGAAGCAGCGGCAGGAAGCCGTTTTTGGACAACTCCGCTTCCCGGCGGTCGGTAATGGCGATTTCCGTAGGGCACTTCATGGCCACGCCGCCGTCGTCTGTAGGGAAGGTATGCGTCGGCAGCCCTTCCACCACGCCGCCCGATTCCACGCCCCGGATATTGGCGCACCAGCCGTAGTTGGAGAAAGAACGGTTGATGTTTACCCCCATGGCGTACGCCGCGTTCATCCAGTTGTATTTGTCACTGGCCCCGGCTCCGGTGTCTTCTTCAAAGCCGAATTCCTCTACAGGGTTGGTCTTCGCCCCATAGGGGGTGCGGCTCAAAACCCTGGGCAGGCAAAGGGCAACGTACCGGCTGTCGTCGGAATCCCGGAAGGACCTCCAGGCGGCGTATTCGGGAGTGGAGAAGATCTTGGCAATGTCCCTGGGGTTGGCAAGGTCCTGCCATGAATCCAGGTTCATCATCGCGGGGTCCGCGGCTGAGATAAAGGGCATGTGCGAAGCTGCGGCGATTTGTCCCAGGCCCTTGAGGATTTCCATATCCGGCGGGGTCTGGTTGAAGTAATAGTCCCCAATCAGGGCGCCGAAAGGCTCGCCCCCGGCGGTGCCGTATTCTTCTTCGTAGAATTTCTTAAACAGAGGGCTTTGATCCCAGGCGGTTCCCTTGAACCGTTTGATCATCTTGCCTATCTCGGTTTTGGAAATGTTCATTACCCGGATCTTCATGCGTTCGCCTGTGGCGGTATTGCTCACGAGGTAATTCAACCCCCGCCATGCCCCTTCGAGCTGGGAAAATTCCGGGTGGTGGATGATCAGGTTGACCTGGGCCGAAAGCTTTTTGTCCAGCTCCGCGATGATCCCTTCGATGGTCTTAACCGTGTCGTTGGAGATCAGGGAAGCGTTCTCCAGGGCCTGGCTTACCAGTGTTTTGACCGCCCCCTGTACCGCCGATGTGGCTTCCTCCGATTTAGGTTTGAACTCCTGGTTTAACAAGCTTTCAAAATCGGACATTTCCAGGGTTTCAGGATTCAGAGCATCCTTTTTTTCTGCTGCATCTGACATTGTATACCTCCCTTACTTTGTGGTTTCTTCCGGCGCGGAGCCTTCGGCGCCGTTGTCCGCTTCTTTTGCCTTTTGCGACAGGGCTTTGAGCAGTGCGGGATCTTTCAGGACCTTGTTCAAAAGGTCCTCGGCCCCCTGTTTGCCGTCCATGTACGAAAGCAGGTTGGCAAGCTGCTGCCGGGCTTCCATAAGCTGCTTGATGCCGTCAACCTTGGACGTAACCGCAGCGGGGGAAAAATCCGCCATGCTTTCAAAGGTCATTTCCACCGGAATGTTGCCTTCCCCGCCGATTATGTTGGGAACCGTAAAGGCCACCCGGGGTTTAACGGCCTTGAGGCGGTCGTCAAAGTTTTCGCTGTCGATTTCCAGCAACTGCCGGTCCTCTACCCTGGGCAGCGGTTCAGCCGGTTTGCCTGAAAGATCCGACATAACCCCCATGACGAAAGGCAGATCGACTTTCTTTTCCGCGCCGTTCATTTCGACATCGTATTCGATCTGAACCCTTGGCGCCCTGTTCTTGGCGATAAACTTTTGGCCGCTGTTATTTGAAGCCATTCCAGAACCTCCTATATCCAATAAAAATATATGATATGCCGGTTACTCCGGTTTTATCCCTAAAATATCCCGTCCCCTGGAGACGGCGTCAGGCGCAATATCTTCTATTAATTCTATAAAGCTCATCTCCGAAAAGCGGAGAGCCCGGTTTACCAAATGGGGAATAGGGCTGTTAGGCTCCTGATTTTGGAAATACTCGGCCCCTTTTTTGAGCAGCAGCAGGGCTTCTCCCCTGGTAGATGCGTGGTAGGAAAGGAGGGCGATCTTTTCCCCCTGTGCCGCGCCGGCGTTTTTTTCGGCGGCCCCGGGAACTTCCTCCTGAGCGCCGCTTTCGGCCTGGGCAGGCGTAAGGGAATCCAGATGGGACTTGTAAAAGGCCGTGAGCCGGTCCAGCTCGTGGCTCAAAGCGGACATATCCAGGCTGTAGGAGCCCTTCATTTTTCCGTTCATTTCATCGCAGAGTTCCGTGATAAGCGCCTGGGCCTCGCCGGCCAGCGCGGCCTGGGCCTCGATTTCCGCAACAGGCACGTTCATCAGCTCGGCGCGGAGCAGTTTGGGGTCAATGGTCTTGTCGCCGCTTACTTCGATCTCGTTATGGGAAATGAGAAGATCCCGGAGCGTATAGGCAAGCGAGGGAACCAGCCGGGTTTCACGGAACCGGGGAATAAACATGACCGGATCGTTAACAGCCCCGGTTTGGGGGGAAAGCATGGAAAGGATGTTCAGCCGTTCCAGGGGATCATCGTCGTCATCAGGATCGAGCTTGGGGTAAAAGGAATCCCACAGTTCCTTGACCAGAAACACCGGCGCCTTGAGGCCCTCTACCAGCCCCGCAAGGCCCCCGGTAATGGCCTCAGCGATCACCAGGTAAGCCGCAACCCGGAGATCCCGGGTCTTTGCCCACAGCTCAAGGCAGTTTTTGCTGAGTTTCTTCCAGTCCGGCCCGCGGCCATTGATTTTGGACTCCCCCATAAAGCTGTCCGGCACTTCCACCGCCAGGGAGTCCAACTCCAGGTACAGGGGATCGTATTCAAGGTTTTGCCCCGCAGGGCTTTCACCTTCAAGGGGAACGGTCAATTCTTTTGCGTCTATCACGGGAACTCCTCACCTCTGATATTCCTTGATTTGTATTTATATACACTTTTTGGTATTTTATCAACTAAGGCAGGCGGTATTCAACCATTTTCTTATAAAAAAAGCGGTATACTATGGATCTGTTCCAAAACCCGGTTGGTTCCGGAACAGCCCCGATATTCTATTTTTTTTCTATTTTCTCTTTCTGGTAAGGTACACTACGTTAAGAGCCATTCCTATCAACAACAAGACGCTGATAACGGTAATCGCCGGAAAGGTGATTTTACGGCAGTCCATGTGATGAGAGGGGCAGCCGCCGATAAGCACATGGGGGATAAGCAGGGCGAGAACACCGGACAGAAAGACCCCGATGGTCAGGCCCAAACGTGTTTTTGGGTCGGCGAAAACCACCAGGGCGATACCCAACGCCGCGATTAAGCCGCCGATACCGATCTCGGCCTGCGCCGACCAGTGGCACTTCATAATCATATCCCCCACAACCGGGCACACTTTGAAGAGAAACTGCGGCCCCAGGGCGATAAGCAGTCCAAAGACAATCGCGGCAGCGCCGCTTACGATACGGTTTTTCATACCATTCCTCCTGAATTTCAGAGTTTGTTCCAAAAACTGAAGTTTTGGAACAGCCTCATTTGTTACTCAATTTTTCCCCGTTCGATGACCACCGCTTCCGGGTTAGCGGTATTGCCGTACACCGGGCGCAGGGTCGCTTCGTAGGCTTTGTGGAAAAAATCCGCCTCTATGCGGCGGTTTATTACATCGTTCAGCCAGATCTGTAATTCGCCGT
>JAITEW010000151.1 GCA_031281855.1 Treponema sp. | reverse complement strand
CAGGCTCCCCCCCTCCTCGATGTTCCGGGCGGCGCCGAAAAAGCGCTTGGGCTTGTGGAGGGCGTGGGAGTCCACGCCGCCTGAGAGGATCTTCCCGCTTGTAGGGACCGTCTGGTTATAAGCCCTCGCTAGGCGCGTAATAGAATCCAGCAGGATAACCACGTCTTTTTTATGCTCCACCAGGCGTTTGGCCTTTTCCAGAACCATTTCCGTTACCTGGACGTGGCGGCTGGCCGGTTCGTCAAAGGTAGAGGAAATGACCTCGGCCCTGACGGTGCGTTCCATGTCGGTCACTTCCTCGGGCCGCTCGTCGATGAGGAGCACGATGAGGTAAACCTACGGGTGGTTCCTGGTAATAGCGTTGGCGATCTTCTGCATCATAATGGTCTTCCCGGTCCTGGGAGGCGCCACGATAAGGGCCCGCTGGCCTTTGCCGATAGGGCAGAAGAGGTTGATAATCCGCTCGCTGATGCCTTCGGTTACGGTTTCCAGATCCAGTTTATGATCCGGATAAAGGGGCGTCAGGTTATCGAAAGGTATGCGGTTCTGGGCCACTGTGGGATCGTCGTAGTTGACCGTTTCCACCCTGAGCATAGCGAAGAAGCGTTCCTGTTCCTTAGGGCTCCGTATCTGGCCGTAAACGGTATCCCCGGTTTTGAGGGCGAAAAGCCGTATCTGGCTGGGGCTGATGTAGATATCGTCGGGACCAGGAAGGTAGGAATTCTGGGGGCTGCGCAGGAACCCGTAGCCGTCAGGCAGGATCTCCAGAGAGCCGTAAGCATAGATGATCCCCCCGCGTTCGGTGTGGGCCTTCAATATGGAAAAAATGATTTCCTGTTTTTTGAGTGAAACCATATCGTCATGGGAGATATTGTAAACCGCCGCCAGTTCCCGCAGATCTATCATATTGAGCCGGATAAGCTCGTTGATAGTAAGCCTGGGCTTGCCGTTGTCCTGTTCAAGCCTGGGCTCAGGCCGTCCGTAGATATCCGGCATAGAAGGCAGCCTGGGCATAACCGAAGGCAGAGGAGGCGCTGACGGAACAGGCTGGGACTCCCTAAAACCCTGTTCCTGATGAGACGCAGGCGCGCGGCCCGAAGGCCTCTGGGACGGCGTTTCAGCAGGAGATTCCCTGACCGAAGAGCCGCCGGCGCCGCTGTTTTCTACAAAAGAAGGACCCGGATTTGCCTGTAGGTCCCCCTGGAACGCCGGAGCTTCAGAGGGACGGCTGTACCGCCCCCGGGGCCTTCCCGGCCCCCGGGATTCGGAAGAACCCGCTTCCGAATCTTCCTCGGACGCGGCCTGCCCGAATTGGCGGGTACCGGATCCCTTGGGCCTGCCCCTGGTCCTGACTACTACGGCCTTGGCGCGGTCCCCTTCTTCATCAAGGGTTTCCTCCTGAGGAGGAGCCTCGATTTCAATACCTGGTAAATCCCCAGTTTCGGCGTTTTTTGGTTTTCTGCCTCTTCTTAAAATTGCCATTGATTAACTCCGCATACTATCATTATTTTATAGTTCCGGTTAACAGAACGAATATTGAACTTATTCCCACAGAATCGAGCGTTTTTATTTATCATGAATCATAGTATATTTTTCCGGCCATGTCAAGATATTCAAGCAGCTTCAGGACAGCTTTTTCTGCAGCTTCCCGGCGTACTTCATTACGGGAACCGGTAAAATGGAAAACCTCGGCTTCTGCTTCTTCCCCGTGCCGGGCGCATCCTATCCACACGGTCCCTACAGGTACGCCTGATCCGTCGCCGCCGGGGCCCGCAAGGCCTGTTATGGAAAGGGAGTAAGCGGCGCCGCTTTTTTCCAGGGCTCCTGCCGCCATGGCGCAGGCGGTTTCCCGGCTTACAGCGCCGTAACGTGAAAGCAGCGCTTCTTCCAGTCCAAGCATCCGGATCTTGGCCGCTACGGTGTAGGTAACAAAGGAACCCCACAAAACCCCAGAGGCCCCGGGAACAGAGGCGATTAAATCCGCGGCAAGGCCGGCGGTACAGGACTCAGCCAGGACCGCTGTTTTCCCCAGCGCTTCCAGACGCCTGACCAGGGTTTCCGCCAGGGCCGGACCTTCAGTCTTAGCCATTAGCCCTCTGAAGCTCGGCCTTTATCTCTTCAGTAGGACGGGAAAAGATCTCCACATCCTTATCTATTCCTGTCATGCTGCACTGGCCTTCAAAGGTTACGCCGTCGGCAATTCTCAGCCTCGCCGCGGTAACATCCCCCCGGACCTCGGCGCCCGGAAACATATCGATTTTATCCACAGCCTGAACGGCGCCTACTACGGTCCCGTAAACGATAAGGGAAGTAACCGAAATGCGGTCCGCTTCCACTACCGCACCTTTGTCCACGATAAGGGCCCCTGCGGCGTCTATGGTTCCCCTGAAGCGCCCCTGGATACAGAGGGTTTCCCTGAACCGCAGATAGCCGTTAAAAGCGGTGCTGGGGCCGAAGATCACGATGTTGTCTTTTTTCTTTGCGTCTGTCTTTGCCATGCCTAGTCCTGGTCCAGGTATTTTCGTATTTGGCTCTCCAGCGCAGGGAGGCCGATTTCATTTTTCTTGAGATCTTCCCACTCAGCAAGGGTCTTTTCAATTCTGGCGTCCAGTTCGGCGAGATGGTTTCTGACTCCCCGGATTTTTTCCAGTACCAAAGTATCCCCTCCTGCTTTTGCTATAGCGGCGTCCAGCTCGTCTATGGTTTTCGCGAAATCCATAAGGTTGCGCTTCATGTCGGCGTTCAGTTCTTCCGCCAGGCCCAGACGGGATTCCCGGACAGCTATCTGGGCGAAAAGCTCCCGGTTCCGCAGCACCGCCCGGATACGCGCGAGGACTTCGGAAAAATTGAAAGGTTTGGTAATATAGTCGTCAACCCCCAACTCGAAGCCTTCTATTTTGTCCTTTACATCGTCCAGGGCTGAAAACATTACAATAGGGATATCCTTGAATTTGGAATCGCCTTTGAGTATTTTCGTAAACTCCCACCCGGACATACGGGGCATGATATTGTCAAGAAGTATCAGATCAGGAAAAAACTTTTTGAGCTTTTCCAGCGCTTCTACCCCGTCTCTGGCTTTTTCAACAATAAATCCAAGTTTTGAAAACATAAGCTCGAAAAAATCAAGGTTTATCGTCTCATCATCGACAATAAGCAGCTTTTTCTGGGTATCCATCATCACCTTCCTTGTGCCGGGAAAGGCCTTTTCATTTTTTAACGACCCTTATTATACCATGAACCGCAGGAAGGATCAACAGGAAAAGCGAAAGAACTATAAACACCCAGGGAAGCAGGTCCCCATAGCGGGTATAAAGTGAAGAAACCTGTATCACCGGAACTTCCGCTGCCAGCCAGGTTTCAGCGAAAGGCTGGGCCATAGCCAGAATCCTGCCGTTAGGGTCTATGGCGCAGGTCTGCCCTGAAGCGGTGGAACGTACCATGGAACGCCGGTTCTCTACAGCCCGGAACACGGCCATAGAAAGGTGCTGCATCTGGGCAGGGAGGCTGCGGGACCAGGCGTCGTTGGTAAGGTTGACAATGAGTTCCGCGCCGTTACGGACAAAATCCCGCGAGAGGTAACCGAAGGTATCTTCAAAACAGACAGGGCTCGAAAATTTGAGCGCCCCTTTTCCCTGGGAACCGAAAAGCCCCTGGGGGTTCGTGCTGGCAAAAACCGTGGCTTCCTTCCCTTTCTCCCAAAAATGCGTATCAGCCTTAATAAGGGCGTCGTAAATAAAAGGAAGCTGCTTTTCATACGGAAAATGCTCCGTAAAAGGAACCAGGTGCTGCTTCCGGTAGAGCTGCTTTATCTCCTCTCCCTCAAAGAGCATCACGGCGTTGTAATCCACCTGGTTGTTCCCCTGGGGGTTAAGGGCCGGATCTTTACGGGCGTCATCATTGCCAATAACGAAGGGGACCTTCTGGGTCGAAAGGTAATCCAGGAGCTCCCTGACCAGCAGGTAGGAATAGTGATCGTCCCGCACTGTCAGATGCCAGTAGATTCTGGGGACAAAAGCCGTTTCCGACCAAACCACCAGGTCAAGATCGGGATTCGCCGCTATAGCCTCGTCAGAGAGGCGCTTGAGTATCCTGAAATCGGTCCAGTATTCCTCAAAAGCCTGCTTCGGCGTCGGGGCTTTGGAAGGCGCCCAGGGATCGGTGTTGTGTTGAACCAGCGCAAGTTTCGCCTTCCGGGCGTCCTGGTAATCAACAGGGGAAACAAAACCGAAAACCAGAACCCCCGCGAGGGTCAGGGTCCATACCAGGGCCGAAACCTTTTCTTTGCGTAAAAAATTCAGGAATCTTGTTTTGAGGCCCTCAAGGGACCAGGGTATGTCCCCGGGCAGAGCGGCAGCCAGCCATACTGAAGGGAAGACCACCACAGCCGAAACCCCCCAGACGCCGGTCACAGAGGCAATCTGGATAACCGGCGTCAAATGCCACTGGGAATAGCCTGAAACACCGTAGGCATACCCCAAAAAGCCCTTGGTACGGAGGTACTCGAAACCCACCCACATAAGCCACTGGAGTACATACCCCTTATTGGGATAAAGGACCGCCGCCAACTTGAGGACCGGGAAAAGTACGGCCATATAAACGAGGTATATAGAGCCGACAATAAGCCCGGCTAAGGGATGAAAAACGCCGAGCCAGTAATTAAAGAGGCCGTAAGCCCCGTATCCGTAAATGGCGCCCCAAAACACGCAGGCCCCAAAACCGGAACGCCGGATAACCCAAAAAACAGGAACATAAGCGATCCACGCAAGAAGCGGAAGGCCGTTTTCAAACAGAAGATTGGGAAAAGCCGCCGCGAAGAGCACGGCTCCTGCTGCAATGGCGGCAAGGTTGGTAAAGAAGGACCTAACGCCCCTTTCAGGGGACAAATTCATGCTTCACTGTCCTGCTTGAGATTCCGCACGTCCCGTTTCAATTCCCGTCCTGGCCTGAAAACAGCGGTACCATGGGAATTAACGGAAAGGATCTCCCCGGTCTTGGGATTTCTGGCCTTTTGACGGCCTTTGCGGACTTTCACTTCAAAGGTTCCGAACCCCCTCAGTTCAATAACCATCCGCTTGATAAGGGCGGCCTTAATTTCATCGATAAAGAGATCCATAATATCCCGGATTTCCTTTCGGTTAACTCCGGTTTTCGTGTATATGGAATCGACTATTTCAGCCTTGGTATATTTATTTTCGACCATCACACCCTCATCCTGGCTGACGGTACAGGGTTTATTGGGCCGCTTTAATGGAATTAAAGAGCCGCTGCATCCGGGATTTTTTACGGGCCGCAGCATTTTTCTTGATAACCCCTTTCCGGGCGGCGGAATCGATCTTCTTGATCATATCTTTCAGCGCTGCTTCAGCCCCTTCTGTTTCCTTCTTCTGGGCCAGAACCACAAATTTCTTAGCGCTGGTCCTGACAGAAGACTTTATCGCCTTGTTTCTGATACGCCGTTCTTCACTCTGCCGGTGCCGCTTTTCAGCGGACGAAATTTTCTTAGCCAAAAGAAACCCCCAATTAAGTTGAGATAAAACCGAACCTGTTTCAAAACTAAAGTTTTCAAACAAGCTCAACTAACCAGTGTCTGTCCACAAAGGCGGTTACTTTGTGGACAGACATTAACTATAGTTTGCCTGCGCAGCCGGCTCCCCGGCGGCGCTGAGGCGTTATTTGAAATCCGACGGCCGCCGTTCCGAGCGCTTGCACTTTTCGCACTCAGCGACATTCTTGACTTTTCCGTTCTCGAAAAGAGTCTTCATTTTGACTTCGCCGCCGCAGGAACAATAGAACTTCTGGGTAGCGCTTGTTGTACGTGAGTTTTTACTGGCCTGGGCCATAGTATTTCTCCTTGCCTCTTTGGGCTGTTAATCGAGTCTTTCCCAAAATTTCAGCTTTTAGGAATGGCTCAATCTTTCATGATATGTATAAACAATACTATAAATTTTACCTCTGTGTCAATCAGCATTGCCGAAACCAGGATGCTAAGACATCTCTGAGATGCTAGGGCATCTCTATGGCTTTATCAACATAAGGGCTCCGGAGCTGCCCCTGGGCGCGGACGCGCCATTCACCGGCTTCTATCCGGCCTGCCAGGAAGGTCCAGAACTGCCGGGCAGGAAGGAGTTTGCCTGACGCGAAAAGCGAGGAACCCAGGTAGTAAAGTGTCTTGAAATATTCGGTTTCTTCGATGTATGCAAGGAGATCCTGCCGGCGCTGTACAGCGTCCATCAAGGCATCCAGGGTGCTGAAGGTATAATCGTATTCCTTACGAAGCACCTCGCCAATAAGGACGGTATTCTGGATAAGGAACGAGAACATCAGGTGCTCAGCCGCAGGGGTACGGTTCGATGCGTAATAAAAGAAGCCCAGCAGCCTGTGGGCCCGCTCAACCTGGGCATTGTCGTAGCGGTAGAGGGTCAGGAACCGGCTTATACCGTCATTTTCAAGGACCCTGGCCATAGCCGCCCTGGCGTAGCCCCCGTTCCCCCCGGCCCAGAGGCTGTCCCGTTTCTCGCCTTCGGGACCCTGGCCGGTGATGATTTCCAGGAGGGTTTTTTCCATTTCCTGGTACTCCTGGCGCATGCGGTGGATTCCGGCCATTTTGTAAAGGATTTCGGCGTCAAAACCAGGGGTTTCCAGGAGATCCCGTCCGCTGTACGCCTTGCGGTACTGCCCCAGGGCCAGGCCCAGTTCGCCTTCGGCGCTGTAGGTTTCGCCTAGCCAGAATTCCGCTTCAGGGTAGGCCTTGAGGCGGTCCAGTTCCTCCAGGGCCTTTGCCGCCGAACCGCCGAGGCTCTGTTTGGGAACCCGGTAGTAAAGCTCCGCCAGGGCCGCAGCGGCCTGGGTCTGGCCTCTTTCGGCGATGTACGTTTCCACGCGGTCCAGGGAATCCCCAAGGCGCCGGACATCAGGCAGGGAAAGAAACTGGACCAGATCCTGTTCCATCCGGGTAAACCGGGCTTCCCGGTTCCGCCTGGCGTCTTCAAAGGCCATAAGGGCGTTCCCGTAAGCCCCGCTGCGGTAATAAAGTTTTCCCTGTTCCAGAGCAAACCACCAGGGCTGCTGGTTCTGCTGGGCGGAAAGGAAGGAAAACCGGGCTGTAAAAAAGAAAAGAAAAAAAGCGAAAGAGAGAGCCTTTCCCAAAACCCGGTTGGTTTCGGCAAAGGTTTTATCCCGGGATTTGCCCCGGTTCCGGCACAGCAGGTTAATAAGTTCCAAATCCGTTCCCGCCTTGTTTACATTTTGTTCAGTGGACTTGTTCAATAACCCGGTTGGTTTCTGAACAACTCTAGTTCTTCCCCGAAAACCTCATCCGCCGCTGCGGCGTCTATGATCCTTGTAACCTCGCCGCGGCGGAAAATGAGGACCTTGTTCCCTGCTCCGGTAATACCCAGATCCGCTTCCCGGGCTTCCCCGGGGCCGTTTACCTCGCAGCCCATTACGGCCACGGTTATGTCCTTATCCAGTGAGTAGAGCCGTGTAAGCCAGCGTTCCGTAAAGCCATGGGTGTCAAAGCTGTTTCTGCCGCACCTGGGGCAGGAAACAATCCTTACCCCTCCGGGACGCCTGCCGGCCCCTGGGGAACCGGCCGGGACGCCGGCGTCCGCCGCCGCGGACACGATTTCCCTTCCCGCGATAACCTCGTTCTCTACCGAATCCGACAAGGACACCCGTACGGTGTCCCCGATACCCTCCATAAGGAGGCTGATGAGAGCCGCAGTGTTCCTGACGACTCCGGGCACCAGAGGCCCAGCTTCGGTAACCCCGATATGCAGAGGCGCGTCGCAGCGTTCCGCCAGGAGCCTGTTGGCCTTTATAGTATCGGCAATTCCTGAAGCTTTCATTGAGACCAGGACCTGGTCAAAACCAAAATCCCTGAAAACGGCAAGCTCCCTTTCGGCTGCCCTGACCAGGGCTTCGGCGCGATCCAGGCGGCCTTCGTCAATTTCCAGGCGCAGATCCTGGGGAAGGCTCCCGGCGTTGACCCCGATGCGGATAGGGCGCTCTTTCAAAGCGGCTTTGGAAAGGACAGCCTCGACCTTTTCCCTGGTCCCGATATTGCCGGGGTTAATGCGTATTTTGGCAATAGGAAAATCCAGGCACCTGAGGGCGATTTTATAGTCAAAGTGAATATCCGCCACAAGAGGCAGGGAGACACGGGAAGCCAGCAGCCCCAGGGCCTCCGCGGCAGGGAGGTCCGGCACAGCGAAACGCAGGAGCCTGCAGCCCATCTTTTGCAGGGTTCCGATCCGGGCAATAAGCGCTTCTCCCCGGGGCCCTTCTAAGTCCGAAAAAGAAAGGCGGTCCTTCCACATGGTCTGTATAACCACCGGCCGGCCGCCTCCTATAAGGACAGACTCAACCTTCCCGGCAGGACCGGAATGATCAAATCCGCCTATTTTAATGGTCCGCGTAATATGAGACACCCTACAGCACAGCCCCGAAAGGTTCACCGGGACGCTGCCCGGCAATAGATCGTCTTACAGGCTGATCATCGAGAGAACCATAGCGAAGATGGCTACGGTTTCGCAGATACCCACGATCATCATGTAGTTGACAAAACCTTTGCCGGTTTCCCCGGCAGCATCGGCGCCTGAAGCGCCTGCCTTGCCCTGGGCGATAGCGGAAAAAGCTATTGCCAGACCCGAGGCGATGCCTATGCCCAGGTAGAGGGCCCCGTTTGCAGGGTTCGCGATGGCCGCGGGTTTCATAAACAGGAGG